>JBLHKS010000019.1:0-56517 GCA_047620505.1 Verrucomicrobiales bacterium
GTCTTCTTGCGGCGATTTGGTTCGTGACGATGGCGTCGCTGCTGATGTGGCAGGTGGAGCCGTACGCGAATCCGCATGAGCCGAATGTCGTCCGCGGTTCGGTGGAGTTTGACGATGTTCTGGATGGGCATCTGAAGATTCATCAGACTTCGGGGACGGCTGTGATCGATTGGGAAGGGTTCTCGATCGATGTCGGCGAGATTACCGAGTTTTATCAGCCAAATTCAAAGTCTGCGGCGCTGAACCGGGTTCGCGGCGCGGGAACTTCGATTATCGATGGGCAGCTTTCGGCGAATGGGCGGATTTTTCTGATCAACCCTAACGGTGTGATCATCGGCGCGGGTGGCCGAGTCGATGTGGGTGGGTTTGTGGCGTCGACTCTGGATTTGAACCTGGATGAATTCGAGCGCGGCGGGGATCTGAATTTTAACGGCGGATCGCAGGCGGCGATCGTGAATCTGGGCCAGATCGGGGCGTCGGACGGGGATATTTTTCTGATCGCGGCGAGCGTGCAGAACCTCGGAACGTTGACCGCGCCTGACGGAACGGTTGGTCTGGCGGCGGGCAATTCGGTGCTGATCAAGGCGGATGGCGAGGAGCGCGTTTTCGTGAAGGGCGCGGCTGGTTCGCAGGCGATCGGGGTCGACAGCCAGGGCGTGATTCAGGCGCAGGTGGCGGAGCTGAAAGCGCATGGCGGGAATGTTTATGCGTTAGCGATTCGGAACGAAGGAAGGATCGCGGCGACGACGCTTAGCAATGAGGGTGGTCGGGTTTTCATCCGGGCGAACGGCGGCAAAATCCGGAACAACGGCCAGGTGGTGGCTCGCGGGCCGGGCGGCGGCGCGGGGAAGATCGAGATCACGGCGGGCGCGGGTCCGAACAGCGAAGTTACGCTGGGCGAGCTGAGCGAAATCAACGCCGGATCGGAAGCTGGCTCGGCGGGAGCGATTGCGATTCAGGGCGGGATCATCCGGATGCAGCCGGGTTCGGCGATTCGGGCGAACGGCGATACGGACGGTGGCTCGATCGAAATCGGGGCTGACCCGGATCTTGTTCCGATCGGCGAGATGGCGTCGACTCAGATCAATATTCCGAACGGCGTGACGATTCATGCGAACGGCCGAAACGGAGTTGGCGGGACGATCGCGATTCAGGGCGGAGTGGCGAGCGAGCTGCGAATTGGTGGTGATGTCAGGGCGCGAGGCGGGCTTGGCGATGGCGGCGCGATTTCGATGCGTGGTGACAATGTCAGGGTCCTCGAAGGCGGCTTGATTGATGCGGGCGGCGAGACGAACGGCGGCACGATTTCGTTAGCGGCGCGGACGGCGCGAGTTGATGGCGAGATCCGTTCGGTAGGCCGGACAGGCGACGGCGGGGTGCTCGATCTTGCGATTGAAGAGGAGCTGACGGTGAGCGAAACCGGGATTTTAAACGCGAGCGGCGAGGGCAACGGCGGCCGAATCGCGATCAACGCGGCGGAGGAAGCGATCGTGAACATCGCCGGGCAGCTGCTGGCTCCGGGTCGGGTTGGAAACGGCGGCGAAATCCTGATCGACGGGGCTGAAGAGATCAACGTGTCGGCGACGGGATTTCTGAATGCGAGCGGCAAAGGCAACGGCGGAACGATCACGCTGGCGGCGGAGGGGACAGTGGATTTTCAAGGCACAGCACTGGCGTCAGGCACGGATGGCAATGGCGGTTTGATTTCGGTCAGCGGCGTGGACGGGGTAACGGTTGGAGTTGGGGCGTTGCTCGATGCGGGCGGCGGGACGAACGGCGGCGCGATCACGGTGGCGAGCTCGGACGGCTCGGTTGATTTCCTCGGAACGGCGTTAGCGGCTGGCGGCAGCGGTGACGGCGGCTCGATCACGGTGAGCGGCGCGGAAGGCGCGACGATCGGGCCGAACGCGTTTCTGGATGCGAGCGGCGGCGGAAACGGCGGCTCGATCTTAGTCGATGGCGGCAACGGGATCACCGATTTTCAAGGCACAGCAATCGCGACAGGCGGCTCTGGGATCGGCGGGACGATCAGTCTGGCGGGCGCGACGATCAACGTTAGCGGCTCAGCGGCGATGGACGCGAGTGGTGCGACGGGTGGCGGAACGATCGCGATCGGCGATGCGGATTCGCGCAATGTTAGTGTGGCTCCGGGCGCGACCCTGGCGGCGAATGCGGTCGAAAGTGGCGATGGCGGATCGGTGACGTTCGCAGCCTCACAGAACCTGAATTTTCAAGGAAACGTCTCGGCGAGCGGCGTCGGAACAGGCGGCGTGGCCGAGTTTACGGGGCAGGCAGCGGCTGGAATTGATCTGGGCGATCTCGTAAATCGGGTGAATCTGGAAGCAGCAGCTGCTGGTTCGCTGGTGGTCAGTCCGGACGACTTGAATGTGGTCGGCGCGGGTCAAATTGGCGGTCTGAGCGATCAAGGGATTAACGACTGGCTTGAGACTGGCGCGAATCTGCGCTTGCAGGCGAACGCGGGGAACATCTCGATTGGCTCGGCGGTGGACATCGATTTTTCGGGTGGCGGCGAGCTTGCGCTCGAAGCGGCAGCGGACATCACGATGGAAAGCGGCGCGCAGATTGACGCGGGCCAGAGTGGCTCGATTTCGATGCTGGCAGCGGGCGAAGTTTCGATCAGCTCGGGAGCGGGTTTGACGGCGGGCTCGATCTCGGCTGAAGCGGGTGATTCGCTGACTTTCGCAGGCCTTGCGGATGCTTCGAACAGCGATGGCGTTGGCGGTCGGATCGACCTGACAGCACCAGAATTGAGTATCGAAACTGGCTCTGTGATCGACGCGAGCGGCACGAACGGCGGCGGCGTGATCCGGATCGGCGGCGGGCGTCGCGGACGGGACACGACGATCGCGAATGCGACGAACACGACGGTTGACGCGGGCGCGGTGATTCTGGCGAACGGCGGCGCAGGCGATGGCGGCAACGTGACTTTCTGGGCGAACGGCGTGATGGATTACCGAGGCGCGGTCGAAGCGCGGGGCGGGGCTGGCGGTTTTGTGGAAGTGTCAGGCCTCGAACAGCTCGAATTTGCGGGCACGGTCGACACCGGCGGCGGTCAGCTGCTGCTCGACCCGTTCAACTACACGATCGGCGCGGTCGAAGCTGGCAACATCGTCACGGCTCTGGCGAGCAACAATGTCACGATCGACACGACTGCAGACGTGGGCACTCACGGATCTTCCGGCAACGTCGCCGACACCGGGATCATCAACGTCAACTCCAACATCTTCTACGATTCGACTTTCGACCTGACGTTTCTGGCGCTGGCGGACGCCAACTTCAACGCCAGCGTGCAGAACCGCAACGCGACCGGCGGCGACGTCAATGTCGTGGCCGGCTGGGACGGGACCACCGCCTTCAACTCGGCGACGTTCCTTGCTGAGGATCACCAGACGACGACCGTTTACGGCCAGAACAACGGCTCGGTAAACATCGGCGACGGAACTCAGACTGCCGGAGTCGCGGTCGGCAGCCGCACCGGCCAGAACAACGTTTTCGGCTACGATGTCAACGTGCTGGCGGGCAATGGCGCGGGGAACAATCGCTTCGCGCAGCTCGGCTTTCAGGTCACTGACGGGATCGCGCTGGACGGGACCAATCTGGGCGCGGCACCAGCGGTGAACGGAGCGATCAACGTCCGCGCTCGCAACACCATCAACGCCACCGCGGGAGATACCGGCCAATACACTTATGCGCAGATCGGCCACGTCGGCGCCGACTTCGTGCTGGACGCCGTGGTCGACGCCGCCGCCAACGCCGCGATCGATGTGAGGGCCGGTGCCGACATCACTTTCACCGGCGGCGGCAATTTTGACGCCTACGCCCAACTCGGCCACGGGGGCGCAGCTGCCGACGGGGCGCATTCAGGCACAGTGACGCTGCGCGATTCGGGCGCGCTTACCTTCAGCGCGGGAACCGGAGCCCAGAGCTACGCGCAGCTGGGCCATGGCGGCATCAGTGAGGATACCGGGGCCAACAGCGGAGACATCCTCATCGAGAACGTCGGCGACATCGCTTTCACCGGCGGTGGCACCGTTGGTGTCAATGCCAACGCTTACGCCCAACTCGGCCACGGTGGCCTCGTCGCCGACGGGGCGCATTCGGGCGCGGTGACGATCCGCGATTCGGGCGCGCTCACCTTCACTGCCGGAGTCGGCCAGTTCAGCTACGCGCAGCTGGGCCATGGTGGCTATAGTGAGGATTCCGGGGACAACAGCGGGGACATCCTCATCGAGAATCTCGGAAACATCACTTTCGCCGGAGGCGGCGATTCGATCTCTTACGCCCAGCTTGGCCACGGGGGCTACGTTGGCCGTGGGGCGCATTCGGGCTCGGTGACGCTGCGAGATTCGGGCAATCTCACGATCAGCGCCGGAAACGGATCTTTCGCCTACGCGCAGCTGGGCCATGGCGGCCTTGCTGACAATGCCGGGGACGACAGCGGAGCCATCCTCATCGAGAACCTCGGCAACATCGCCGTTAACGGCGGCGGCGCTTCAAGCACCTACGCCCAGATCGGCCACGGGGGCGTCGAGGCCGATGGCAACCCCAGCGGGAGCATCTCGATTACTGCCGCCGGAAACCTTACTCTGACCGGGCAGGACGTGGCCAACCGCTACGCCCTGATCGGCCACGGCGACGAGCCGGCCGGCGCGGGCGATACGGACGCCGGAAACACGGTGCAGGGCACCATCAGCCTGGACGTCGCCGGAAATATCAGTTTCACCAATGCTTTCCTCGGGAACTTGATCGACAATGACGGCACAAACAATGGCGGTGATCTCGCCATCATCAGCGACGCCATTGCTATGGACGCCAACTCTTCGGTAGTTGGGGCAGGGGCTCTGACCATCGCTCCGCAGACCGCGAGCCGGGCTATCAATCTCGGAAGTGGAGTTGGCGGGTTGGACCTGAGTTCGGTTGAATTGGCGAACCTTCAGGACGGCTTCAGCTCGATCACGATTGGCGACGCGGTTGCGGGAGCGGGCCAGGTCGGGGTGATCGACGCTACGTTCACCGATCCTTTGACGCTGGTCGGAGGTGGTATGATTCTTACCGGCCTGAATGCTGGGACTAACAATGTGATCCTGAACGCCCGAACCTCAGGAATCTTCGACGGCCCGGGTACAACCTTGGACGTTACGGCTGGAAACCTTGCGGTGTTTACGGCGGCCGGCTTTGGCCTGAACTTTGCGGGCGGCGAGATTGAGACTGCGGTGACCGGCATCGAAGTAGACGGCGGCACGGGCGGGATTTTTGCCTCGAACACGGGCGACGTGACCATCGGCGGCGTTGACGCCGGGCTGACGGGCCTGAGCACGACGAATGCGGACATTACGTTCAGCTCATCCGGCAATATTACGGTTAGCGAGGCGATCGGTTCGAGTGGCGGCAATGTCAGCCTCGCAGCCACCGGTGCTTCTCAGGACATCGACTTGAACGCGGCGCTGAACGCTGGGGGAGGAAATGTTACGCTTTCAGCCACGCGGAATTTGGCGATTCGGGCGAACACTTCGACCTCAGGAGCCGGATTCATCGACGTCGATGCTGGAAAGACGATTAATCTGACGAACAGCGCGTTAGTTTCCGCCGTGAACGGAGCGATCACGTTCGACGCAAACACAGGTGGTGCCACCGCTGGCAATTTTGTCGGAGTCATCGTCAACAATGGAACCGTTCAGTCGACCGGCTCCGGCAGCATTACAGTCAACGGTCAAGGCGGCGATTCAGGAAACGGGAACTATGGAATACACCTGCAGGCTGGGGGAGATATCATTTCCTCCGGGAGTGGAGCCGTCACGCTGAATGGCACGGGCGGGAGCACCACAGGTGATGGTAGTCATGGGCTGCGTCTGGATGGCGCCGGAACAACTATCACTTCGTCAAGTGGCGCGATTTCAATCAATGGCCAAGCGACCGGAACGGGATCTGACAATCAGGGAATCGTCATGGTGAACTCAGCCCTCATTCAGGGGACGGGCGCCGCAGCCTTGGATTTGGAAGCGTCCGGTTCAGGAACGTCTGGAGGGTTCACCGTGATTAACGGAGTGATCGAATCCTCCTCAGGTTCAATTGACATAAGCGCGACAGCCCCTAGTGGCAGTGGATTTGGGTTAGTGTCCGGAGGAATTGTTCGCAGTGGATCCGGAAACATCTCGATTACGGGCGAAACGCCGAGCAACGACGATTTCCTGATAATCAACGCGGGCACAAGTATTGAATCCACATCTGGCGACATTTCGCTGGTAGGAAACACCTTCCGGTTGGACGCCCCAGCTACGATTTCTTCCAGCGGAGCACTCAGCATCGGGCCGCGAGACGCCGCGACGTCGATCGGAATCGGCAATGGAGCGACCGGGACTCTCAATATTAGCTCAGCCGAGTTGGCGCAACTCACTGACGGTTTCAGCTCGATCACGATCGGCGGAAGTGTGACGACCACGGAGACTTTCGACGGGCCAGGGCTTCCTTCCTCGCTCGAGATCGGCACCGGCAGCCCAACGGTCAGTGGAGGCTTCCTTAACCTCGCCGCAAATTCCGTCGTGCGGACGATTGCCACGGATTTCACCCATAGTTTTGTCGCCGAGGTCGACTGGGTCAGAGGGGTCAATGGTGATATCGCCTTCGGGTTGGGCAGCGATACGAGTAATCCCGACGCAAGGGGAGCTGTGGGTTACCCCTCCGCTGTATTTTTAGCGATCGACAACGGTGTGGAGCCTTACGCGCGCCAGTCTGGAGCCGGGTTCAACGGAACGCTCCGCCTGACTTACGACAGCGTGACCGGGCAATTGACCCCCGAAGTGATCAGGCCGGGCCAGTCGAACTTGAATCTCGGCCCGCTCGATATTTCTGACAACGGGTTCAATGGCACCAATTCCCAGCTCTATGTCCAGGGCGGGGGCAGCACCATGACGATCGACAACTTCACATTCACCAGGCCCGCCACTGGCGCTGTGGATATCCAAGCGGCGACGTTCAACGACCCGATCACGATCGGTGGCGGCGACATCACGGTGAACGGGGCGCTCTCAGCAGCTGCTGGGAATAACCTTTCGCTGCAGGCGGGGAACAATCTGGTCGTCGACGGAAATCTCACGACCACCGGTGCCGGGGCGATCGACATCGACGTGGGGAGGGAATTCCAAGTGCTGAACGACGCTCAGATCACGACGGTGAATGGGGGGATCGACATCAACATCAACCCGACTCAGCAAGCGGGCCAGTTTCGTGGGCTCCAGCTTGGAGGCGACATTATTTCGTCGGGAACCGGCAATATTGTGATCGAAACTGTCGGCGGGGACACGAACAACAGTACCGCGGCGCTCGTCGCGGGAGCTGGCTCCACGATTCAATCGACAGGGACTGGAACGATCGATATCACGGCGACAGGCCGGGCCAATGCGCCGGCGATCGGCCTGAACACTGGCGGAGTCATTTCCTCCGCGATCGGCAACATCAATATATCGGCTACTCACACGGGCTCAGGTCTTGGGCTCAGTCTGCAGAATTCCGGGCAAATCAATTCGACTGGAAGCGCCAACATCACAATTAATGCGACGGCTGGCGGCGACAATGTGCTGATGTCAGGACCTGCGGCTCAAATCGGCGGGCCGAGCGCAACGGGAAATATCACGATCAACACGGATGATCTCAATATCACCGATGGAGTCATCCAGACCTCCGGCGCGCTGACGATCGCGCCGATAACGGCAAGCACGACGATCGGCATTGGCGGCGGTGCCGGGACGTTGGATCTGAGTGCCGCGGCTTTGGGCACGCTGCAGGACGGTTTCAGCTCGATCACGATCGGCCACGCCGCAGGAACAGGCGCGGTGACGGTCAACGCGGTGACTTTCAACGATCCAGTCACATTGCGCTCGCCGAACGCGGGCGGTTCGATCGCGGTCAACGGCCAGATCACCGGCGCGGGCGACGCTTCGATCACGCTGGACGGGCCTGGCGCTACGACGACTTTTGGCGTGGGCGGCGGGATCTCGACCGAGGGAGATGCGATCACGATCAGCGACAGTGTCGTTCTCAACGCGAACACGGTGCTTGATACGACCGCCGGGGCGATGCCGGCTGGCGCGAACATCACGGTTGGCGGAGCGGTCACGGGGAACGGCAACGATTTCACCGCGAATGCGGGCACGGGCGGCGCGCTGTCGTTGGCGGCGCTGAATAACATCGGCACGCTGAGTTTGAGCGGCGATTCGATGAGCTTCAGTGGAGCCGTGGGCGCGAGCAGCGGGCTGACCCTCAACGCGGCGAACGGGATCAGCCTGACGGGAGCGGCTGCTGATTTCAACATCAGCGGCGGCGCGGTGAACATCAACGCGGATAGCGATGGCAACGGAACCGGCAGTTTCGCGATCAACGACGCGGGTGGGTCGCTGGTTTCCAATAACAACAACGTCAACCTGACTGCGGCGGCTTATGATTTCACGGGGACGATCAACGCGGGCACGGGCACGGTGACGCTACTCAACTCGGTTAACGGCGGGGCCATCAACATTGGCAACGGGTTTGACGCGACGGTCGACACGGCGAACGACACTGTGGACGGGACGACGACGAGTATCACCGCGTTGCTGGCGAATCGTGGAATCGATGGGAAGATCAGTCTGGGCGAGGCCATCGCGGCCAACAACAATACCGGTGCGGGCGTCATTGGCTTTGACCCGGCTCTGGACGGCTCACCAATCAACGTGGTTAGCCAACTGGATATCAGCAACAGTCTCACGCTTCAGGGCAACGGCGCCCGCAACACGTTGATCGACGGGGGCAATTCGACCCGGGTTTTCGCCGCCAACATTAGCGGGATCACGGTTAATTTTAACGATTTGACCATTCGAAACGCGAACGCCAGCGAAGGCGCCGGCGTGCAATTGGCGGGAAATGGCGGCACGGTCAATTTCAACCGGGTTCGATTCACGGGGAACACGACGCCCGGAAATGGTGCAGCGATCTACGTCAACACCGGCAATGCGACTGCCAACATCAACATCAATGAGTCGCTCTTCGACGGTAATTTCGGTGGCGGCGGCACGATTGTCGTGTTCCCGGGGGCAACCGTAAATGTCCGCAACACGACGATCACCGGCAACACCGGCAATCCCGCGTTCCTCAGTCAGTTCAACGGCGGTGGGTCGGCCACGATTCTGAACTCCACGATCACTGGAAACTCGCACGGAATTGAATCGCGGAATTCCGGCTCGATCACCGTGATCAATTCCATCGTGGCCGGTAATACGGGCAATAACTTCGTCGCTGGCGGGGGCGCAGCGAACAACGTCGTCTCCGGCGGGAACAACATCGTGGACAGCGCGGCCAATTTCAATTCCGTTGGCAGCGACGTGATTTTCGGCGGTGCGCTTAACACGCTCATCGGAGGCCTCGCCAACAACGGCGGGCCGACCGACACGCATGCGCTCGCGGGCGGCAGTGTCGCGATTGACGCTGGTTCAAACGCAGCAGCAGCTGCGCTGACGACCGATCAGCGCGGGACGGCGCGGATCTTCAACACGACGGTCGATGTCGGCGCGTTCGAATCGGGATCGTCGGGCTCGTTCGCTCCGTTTGCCGGTGGTTTCGTTCAGGACGCTCTTCTGGACCAGATTACGGCCGCGAATCTCGTGATCGGAAACGCGAGCGCAGGCGCGATCAACGTGGATCAGGCGCTGACACTGAGCACATCCGGCAACCTCTCGCTGCTTTCGGGCGGGGTCATCAGCGTCAACAACTCGATCGCGAACACCGGCGGCGGGATTTCATTGGATGGCGGAGCGGCGACGTTGCTCAATGGGAACCTGACCACGGCGGGTGGCGCGATTTCCGTTGCTGATAACGCGTCGTTGGGAGCCGATTTTACGGCTGACGCCACAAACGGCGGCGCAGCAGCTGCTGGTGCGAATGTGACCTTCGGTGGGACCGTGACAGGCTCAGGCTCAGCGCGGAATTTCACGGCGAACGCGGGCGCGGGAGGCACGCTGAGCATTGGCGGTAACATCGGAGCTGGCGGATTGATCAACGACGTTGACCTCGACGCGTTGAGTTTCACTTACGGCGACGATCTGACGGCCCAAGGCAACGTGACGGTCGATACGAAAAACAACATCGCGCTGACCAGCGGTTCGTCGATGACCGTCGGGAACGGGAACCTGACTTTGAACGCTCACCTCAACTTTCTGCAGGGCACGAATACGATCTACAGGGGCATCGATCTCGACAACGCGACGCTCACGGCAACCGGGACGGGATCCATCAGCCTTGTCGGAAGAGCCCGTACTCCGGACTTTAGTGGAGCCACAACGATTCACGGGATTCGACTCGCTGGCGCGGGCACGCTGATTACGACTGGAAACGGGAATATCGTTCTGGACGGCATCGCTCCTCAAGTGGTTCGCGGTGGAAATAACCACGCAATCATGATCGAGAACGGCGCCGGGGTCATTGCGACAGGTACGGGAAATGTCAGTATCGTTGGCCTTAACCTTTCCGAGAGCAGCCTGAACTCGAATCAGAATGGAGTCGTCATCACCGGAACTGGATCGCGCGTCGGGTCGAACAGTGGAACCTTGGCGATCACGGGAACGGGTGGGCATCTTCAATCCAGTGAAGGCATCAACATTCTTGATTCCGGGGAAGTAAGCTCGACCAGCGGCGACATCACCCTGACGGGGACGATTAAAAGTAACAACGGCAACCACAACACGCAGGGCGCTGGCATTCTTTACGACAGCGCGACTCCGATCACGACGACAGGGACGATCAACCTGATCACGGGCGGCGGCACATTCAATAATCAGGGGGTCGGAGCCCGCCTGCTTCTGTCGAATGGCTCGATCTCCGGAGGAACCGGCGTCAACATTCGCGCCGCGGATGGATCTTCGATCGATCTTGGTTCAGCCGTCGATACGGCAACGAATGGTTTGGAACTTTCCGCGGCGGAACTCGCCCGGATCACCTCGACCAGCCCGATCGTAATCGGCCACGGCAACTCGGGCGACATCACCGTGAGTGACGCCATCGGAGTGGCTGTCGACGGATTCAGTCTGATCACCGGCTCCAGTATCAACGTCAACAACCCGATTACGAACACTGGAGGATTCCTCCTGCTCCAAGGGCCGGCGACGACAACGAATCTCAATGCGGACCTGACCACCAACGGTTCCCCGATCACGATCAGCGACAGCGTCGTTCTCGGGGCGACCAACATCAGCCTCAACACCACCGCGGGCGGCAACCCCACCGGTGCAAACGTCAGCATCACCGGCGCGATCGACGCCGACGCCGCGGCAAACGTGCGAAACCTGACCATTAACGCGGGCTCTGGCGGAGGGATCACCTTCGGCGGGGCCATTGGCTCCACCGAACGGATCGACGCCCTCAACTTGACAGCCAATTCCCTGACCTTCGGCGGCGGGTTGACCACGGACGGGGCTCTCAGCCTGACGACGGCCAACGGGATCACCCTGACCGGCGCGAACGCTGATTTTAATATCGGCGGGACGGTCACGATCGATGCGGATAGCGATGCGAACGGGACGGGGACATTTTCGATCGATGACGCGGGTGGCTCGATCGACACCAATGGAAATGACCTTCAAGTCACCGCGGCTGGGATCATTTTGGACGGCACGATCAATGCTGGCGCGGGCAACGTGAGCTTTGTCCAATCGCAAGCCGGGATTGGGATTAGCTTCGGAACTGCCCCGGCCTCCTCGCTAATTTACTCACCGGGGACGCTCCTCTTCAATGGTGGCGGAAATCAAGGTAGCCATGTTCCTGCGAATATGCTCAATCAGAACGGGCTCTCAGCGAACTATGTGAGCGGCGTGACCGATTTTTCCACTTACTCAGGAACTACCCATGCTTGGAATGCCCCCGGAAATGCGAATCTGTTTCTGAGTGCGATCGGAAACGTGGATTTCAACCTGGATTTGGACCTCGGATCCTCGTTGGCGCTGCATACCTTCGTCTTGTGGCTCGATCACGCAGGACGCACCAGCAGGCTTCCTGATGATTTCGAAATTTTACTGTCGGATGACATCACGTTTGCCACTTCAACGACTGTATTGAATCAGGACTCTCCGTCGCCACTTTCGGTCCAAAGCACCGCAAACCAGATCGCTTTCACAACTCCGGCAACCGGTCGATATGTTCGGTTTGATTTCAACAGCTCGAAAGGGCACAGCGACTACCAGATTGGTGAAATTGCGTTTCTGGGAGCCCCGGCCGGGCCGCCTGCGAACGGATTCAACTTCACTGATGCGGAGTTGAGCAATATTACGGCGAACAATCTTAATATCGGCAACGCGAGCCACACCGGGACGTTCCAGACTTTTGGAGATACTAGCGCCGCAGTCGGCCAACTGAATTTGAGCTCCGGCAGTACGATCGATATCAGCCACAATCTCACGAACACTGGCGGTGGAATCACAGTGGATGGGGCGGCGACGACTTTGGGGGCCGCGCTGACTGGTGCCGGAGCGATTACGATCAACGACAACCTCACTTTGGATGGGTATGGAACGGTCGATGCGACCAACGGAGGCTCGCTCGAGGCAGGTGGAAATGTGGCGATCAATGGCTCGGTGACCGGCTCCGGCTCGACGCAGAATTTCACGGTGGACGCGGGCACGTTCGGGGCGCTGAGCATCGGCGGCGACGTCGGAGGAACCGGCTTGATCAACGACGTCGACTTCAACGCGCTGAGCTTCACTTACGCCAACGAACTAACTGCCCAGGGCAACGTCGCCGTCAACGCGGTGCGGAACATCTTTTTGAGCCCGTCCTCGACCATCACAACGACGACCGGGAGCATCGATTTGACCGGGAACAGCGACGGTATCGGGACCGGCAATTTCTCCGGAGTCTATGTGGGGGGAGGGATCGATACGACCAGCGGCGCGATCACTCTTATCGGAATGGGCGGCGACAACGGCAACGATAATGTCGGCGTCCGGCTGTTCGGTGGCGTCATCAACTCGACCGGGACAGGGCCCGCTGTTGGCGCTTTGACGATCGACGGGACCGGTGGCACGGGCGGCGCCAACGAGAATCACGGGGTCCGGCTCGAGGATGGGGCGGAGATCAACACAGTTGATGGCAACTTGGCGCTGACGGGCTTTGGCGGGATCTCCGGAGCTGCGGGAAGCAAGGGTGTCTATCTTGTAAACTCCGACATCAGTTCCACGGGGACAGGCGCAAATGCGGGTTCGCTGACATTGGTCGGGAGCGGCGCTGACGATACGATTGGTCTGATTGGATTCGAAGTCAGTAGCGGCGCTGTGGTGAGCACGGTCGACGGTGAAATCAGCATCACTGGAACGGGCGGAAGTGGCTCGAGCGACTTCAACGACGGGGTCCTGATTTTCAATGAGGTCCTCTCTACAGGAACTGGCGGGATCACGATCAACGGGACGGCAGGGGACGGCGTGAATTCCAACGCCGGTGTTGAACTCGTGGGCGGAAGCGCGCTGGTTCAGGCGGTCAACGGCAACATCTCGATCACAGGCGTGGCCGATGGCACGGGCGCGAGTGACAACGATGGGGTGGCGATCAACAACAGCGCCGCCGTTCGGACCACCGGAGCCGGAAACATCGACATCACCGGCACAGGCACCGCGAGCGGAACCGGGCGCGGGATTTTCATTCAAAACGGCGGAGTCGCGCAGGCCACCGGCGCCGGAAATCTGACGTTGACCGGAACGGGCGTGGGTGAGGCCGGAATCGAGAACGCGGCGACGGTTTCGACGTCAACCGGGGATCTGAGCCTGATTGCGAACACCGTCGCGCTGACGGGCACGACGTCTGCAGGGACCGGGATTTTCAGCGTGACCGCAGGCGGGACGGTCGATCTGACTCAGATCACCACGCCGGGGACTCTGAACATTACCGGGCTCGCCGGCAACGACACGATTCTGCTCGACGAGGTTGCCACGAACCTGAGCGTAACTGGCGGAGGCGGGACTGACAGCGTTGGCTTCAACGCAGCAGCTGCTGGGGTGACCGTGAATCTGGCGAGTTTGAATGGGGTGTCGACTCTGACCGGATCGGTCAACACGGACACGCTGAACGGCACGGCCGGGAGCGACACTTTCAACGTGACCGCGGACAACGCTGGGGACGTCGGCGGAATCGACTTCACTTCCTTCGAGAATCTGAACGGTGGCGCTGGCGACGATTCGTTCACCTTCACCAATCAGGCGACGATCGATGGCCAGGTCGATGGCGGAGCCGAAGCGTCAGCCGACACGCTGACGATCGATGACACGGATCTGGCGACTAACGAGACTTACACGGTCAGCGATCAGAGCGGCTTCTTCCGGGTCGAGCGCAATCCGACCTACGATTTCACGAACATCGAAACTCTTGGGCTAAATTCAGGAAGCGGGAACGACACGGTAAATACGGAGTTTTTCAGCTTTGCCCAGAATCTGAATGGCGGAGGAGGGGGCAATTCGCTCTTCAATTCCGGCACGCAGGTCTACGATCCAAGTTCGCCGATTGCGAATACGCTGAACCCGGGCGCTGACATTACGTATTCGAACTTCGGGAACGCGCCGCCGCCTCCGCCGGTGCCACCAGTTTCCCCGGCTTCGCCGCCACTGCCACCTCCTCCGCCTCCGTTGCCGCCTCTCCCGCCGGTCCCAGTTCCAGTGCTGCCTCCAGGTCCTCCTGTGGTGACGCCGGAAATTGTCACGAATGTGATCAACGAAGTGACCAATGTCGGCCAGGTCGACACAACTACGCAGACGGTTGAAGCCGGTGGTGGCGAGAGCGTTGACGTTGGCTCAGGGCAGAACACTGTGGTTGACAATTTCTCCGCGGGAGGTTCTGGCGACGCCGGAACAACGACGACTCAGCAGCCTTCCGGGACGGCGACGCCGCAGCAGTTGATTGCGCAGGCCGACAACACGGTGGTCGACAATTTTGGAACTGGCGGATCAACGACAACGACTTCTGGGGGTGGGCTCTTCAGCTCAGGCCCGAGTCAACCGGCTTCGAGCGTTACAGGCGGAGCTGGGCCAGTTAGTCTTGGTGGAGGGCCGCCGGCGTCTCAGCAGACGCAGACGCAGCTGACGGCGAGCACCAGCCCGCAGGCCGAAAGCTCACTGAGCCAGGCTCTTGGCGGCGATGGAACGACGGGAACTTCGAGCGTGGACGGGGCAGTTTCGACTGATCCGAGCGATCCGACGCCACCAGCGCCGCAGACGGAGGCTTCTCTGGGCGGAAGCACAGGTTCGGTTGCGGAGAGCGAGCTTGGAGCGGCTTTGGGCGGAGATGGATCGGTGGGCGTGACTTCGGGCGATGGTCCGAGTTCGCTGTCGCCAGGCGGACCACCTCCGAGTGCCGGAACCCAGGAGAGCCTTTCCGCTTCGACCAGCCCTGAGGCGGCGAGCGGGTTGAGCGAGGCGCTCGGCGGAGATGGAACCGCGCCAGTCGCTTCTGGCGATGGATCAACCGGGATTGACGGAAGCGGGGCTACCGCGACCGAGGAGACGCAGTCTGAACTGGAAACGAACACCGGAGCGGGTGCTGAGAGCGAGCTTTCGACTTCTTTGGGAGGCTCGGGCGAAGTTTCGGTCGATTCTGATAGCGGGGTCTCGTCTATGAGCGGGGATGGAACTTCGGCGAGTGCCGAAACGACCGAAAGCCTCGAAACCAGCACCGACGCGAGCACGGAATCTGAGTTGAGCGAGTCGACTGGCGGCGATGGGACGGCGACGACCGAATCGAGCGACGGATCGACGTCGACTGATCTGGATGGAGCCACCGCAAGCGAAGAGACGGATACTTCCCTGACTTCGAGCACGAGCGAGGAGTCCTACAACGAGATTTATGACGTTCTGGCGGACAGCCCACTTGGGTCGACAGGTCCAGAGCAGGCGTTGGCGTTCCCGGGCGCTTTTGGAGGGGAAGACGGCGTTGTGACCGATCTTTTTGGCAATCCGGTCGGCGGCGGTGAGGCTCCAACGGGCGTGACGGCGGAGAATGCCGGTGTTGACGCTGGTCCGCTCAGTATCGGCGGCGGTCCTCCGGCTTCGCCGACGGCTCAGGCGTCGCTGCAGCAGGGCATCAGCCCGGAGGTTGAGAGCGGCTTGAGCGAGTCGCTTGGCGGTGACGGCACGAGCGGAACTTCCAGCTCTGATGGCGCAGTTTCAGCGGATCCGACTGATACGACTCCTCCGGCTCAGCAGACTCAGGAATCTCTCGGCGGAGGCATCAGTCCGGAGGCCGAGAGCGAATTATCGCTGTCGCTTGGCGGGGATGGCTCGGTTGGCGTGACTTCTGAGACCGGTCCGGCTTCGTTGACTCCTGGCGGTCCTCCTCCTGGCCCGGCCACGCAGCAGACGCTGAGCGATTCGACGAGTCCGCAAGCGGCTAGCGGTATGAGCGAGGCACTCGGTGGTGACGGAACGGCTCCGGTCGAATCGGATGCTGGCGCTCAGGCTGTTGATCCCGGCAGCGGCCCGCCAAATCCGCAGACGGAGCAGAATCTGGGTTCCGGCCTCAGCCCTGAGGCGGAGAGCGAGCTTGGCGATGCGCTCGGAGGTTTCGATCCTGGTCCTGCGGCAGGCGGCGATGCGGGTCCAGCAGCTGCTGGCGCGGAGCCCGGTTTGTTTGACGGAATCGGCGAGCCCGGTCCTCCGGCGACTTCGGTGACGGCTGCGAATGGCGGTGTTGGCGCTGGTCCGCTCAGCCTTGGCGGTGGTCCTCCAGTGACGCCCGAGACTCAGACTTCGCTTACCGAGAGCATCAGCCCGCAGGCTGAGAGCGGCTTGAGCGAGTCGCTTGGCGGCGATGGTTCGAGCGGGACGACCGGCTCAGACGGCGCGGTTTCAGCTGATCCGTCCGATCCGACTCCTCCGGCTCAGCAGACTGAGGAATCGCTCGGCGGCGGCATCAGTCTGGAAGCGGAGAGCGAGTTGGGCGCGGCTCTGGGCGGAGATGGTTCGGTTGGCGTGACTCCTGGAACGGGTCCGGCTTCGGTGACGCCTGGTGGTCCGCCTCCTGGCCCGGCTGCCCAGCAGTCGTTGTCTCAATCGACCAGCCCGCAGACTGCGAGTGCCCTGAGTCAGTCGCTCGGCGGCGATGGAACGGCTCCAGTCGAGTCGGATGCCGGCGCTCTGGGGGTTGATCCCGGAAGTGGCTCGCCAACTCCGCAAACGGAGCAGAATCTGGGGAACAGCATCGGCGTTGAGGCGGAAAATGAGTTGAGCGCCGCCATCGGCGAGTCTGAGCTTTGAGAGTGAGCAGTCTGATCGCAGAAACTTGTCCTTTCTTTGATTGATGAATTGCGTGTTGCTGTCTTGAAATTGCTTGCAAGGATCGGGCCAAACCTTTAGGACAGCGGGCCGTGACTACGACTTTCACCCCTGAAAAACCACTAATCGCGTTCCTGATTACAGGACTGGCGTTTGTTTTCGGACCGGGCGCGTGGGCGCAGGGCGAGGGTGAATTGGTCGAGCGCGTGAAGGAGCAGCGCGAGGAGGCGTTGCCCGATGCGGGCGAGGGCGGAAGCCAGCAGCTGCCGGATGTGCCGGAGCCCGATGGTGAGGCTGATGACACGCCGTTGGATATTGAAATTCAGGCGTTTAAGCTGATCGCGCATCAGGATCGGGCGGATGTGAAGGGCGCGTTTGAGATCGAGTCACCGGTGATGGTCGACGAGGATCTTTTGCCGCCGGAGGGGCTGAGCGAGTTGTTGGAGGCTGAGTTTGTTGGTGAGCAGCTTTCGATGGCGATGCTGGAGGCGATCCCGAAGGCGATTATCGAGGCGTATCGCGAAGGCGATTACCCGCTGGTGGACGCTTATTTTCCTGAGCAGGACATCACGACGGGTAAAATTCAGGTGGTCGTCCGGGAGGCGCTTCTGGGCAAGTTGAAGGTCGATGGGGCGGAGGGTTCGACTTCGGATTATTTGATGAAGCAGATTCGGGTGGCTCCGGGCGAACGGATCAACAGCACGATTCTTGAAGGGGATATCGATTGGATGAATTCGAGCCCGGCGCGGCGGATTGATTTGATTTACGAGCGTGGCGAGGAGGATGGGACGAGCGATATTATCCTGAAAAGTCAGGGGCTGCCGCCAGTCGGTGCGTACGTCAGTTACGGGAACACGGGGGTCGAGGCGACGGGGGTTAACGAGTGGGCGACGGGGTTCAATATTTCCAGCTTGTTCGGATCGGAGCACGATTTGGGTTACAGCTTCAGCGGCGATGCGGAGCTGGATAACTTGAATGCGCATACGGTGATTTACGGGCTTCCTCTGCCGTGGCGTCATCGGTTGCAGTTCATCGGCGCTTACGTGACGAGTCAGTCTGGAGCGGGTTCGGCGGTGCTGCCGTTGGATGTGGATGGGGAAAGCATTCAGGGTAGCGCGAATTACAAAATCATCCTGCCGAAGATCGATATTCATCGTCAGAATCTGACGCTGGGGATCGATTACAAGAGCACGAACACGGATATTTTGTTCGGCGGACAGACGTTTTTCGATTCGGTGGTGGAGGTGTTCCAGTTTCGGGCGGGTTACGATTTAACGGTGAGCGATAAGCTGGGTTACACGCGTTTTGATGTGGGCGCGGTATTCAGCCCGGGCGATATGCTGAATTCGAATAACGACGAGGCGTTTCAGGCGTTGCGAGATCAGTCGACTTCGGATTACTGGTATTTGAGCGGCGAGGTTGAGCGTTATGTGAAGTTGCCGAAGGACTGGGGTTTGAAGTTAACGGTGGAGGGTCAATTTACCGATGATCGGCTGGTTTCGACCGAGCAGCTGCTGGCTGGCGGGTATCGGAGTTTGCGTGGAGTGGACGAAAATATCGCGCGCGGGGACACGGGAATTGTGAGCGGGTTAGAGTTGATCGCGCCGCGGTTTTCGATCGTGAAAAAGAAGGCCGCAGCCCCAGGCGAGGGCGAAGATCCGGCTGAGGGCGAAAAGGCAGAAGCCGAGGGCGTGGACACGGTTGGGGCGTTCGCGTTTGTGGATTCGGCGTGGCTTTATAGTAATGGGGATTTTCAGGGAGAGCCGGATCAGTCGCTGCAGACGACGGGTCTGGGAGTGAATTATCGATTTGGGAAACACGCGAGCCTGCGGGCATCGTATGGCTGGGTGTTGAACGATTCAGGTCTTGAAGAAGTCGGCGAGGGCAAGTGGCATTTCGGCTTCACAATGTCGTATTGAAGGATTGCAGTTTTTTGGGCGGTCCGTATATATTTTAACGGATGACCTCATTTGAAATCTCTGAAACGATCGAAGCCTCAGCTGAAACCATTTATTCAGCGTGGCTTGATTCGGACGGACACACGAAAATGACCGGCGGCGAGGCGACCTGCTCTGACCAGCTGGGCGGGGAATTCACAGCTTGGAACGGCTACATTTCGGGGAAGAACCTGGAACTTAAGCCCGGAAAATTGATCAAGCAGGAATGGCGAACCACGACTTTCGCCGAAGATGATGCGTCTTCGATCATTGAAATTTCACTCGAAGATGAAGGGGGCGGCTGCCGAGTAACTCTCAAGCATTCCGAGATCCCTGACGGCCAATCTGATTATAATCAGGGCTGGAAAGATCATTATTTCTCGCCAATGCAGGAATATTTTGGCTAGATCGCTGAGAACAAACCCTAAATCGTATCCTATGGAAATTTTTGAACATGTTGAAACCGTTGCTGACGTCATTGACGCGGCCGTCGTCATTCTTTTGGTGCTTGGGACTACGTTCGCTTTCCTGCGAGCGGCCTTCACGGTCTTCACCAGAGGAAGCGATGTCATTCGGCATCTGCGAATCGATCTCGGTCAGTCGCTATTGCTGTCCCTTGAGGTTCTCATCATTTCAGACATCCTTCACAGCATTGTGAAGCGGTCGATCGAAGATCTTACGATTCTAGGCGTCATCGTTGTCATCCGAGTCACGCTGGCGTTCTTCCTTGATCGCGAAATTACGCATCTTCGGCACGAAATCGCCAAATCCGAAAAAGAAAAATCCAGCGAATCATGAGCGAACCTAACCAAGATAAACACGCCGTCGTTCTTTCCGGAGGCGGCGCAAATGGTGCTTACGAAATTGGCGTCCTCAAGGCGCTTGTCACCGGCCAGTGCCCGAGCACAAACGGGCAGCCGCTTGACCCGGATGTTTTTCTGGGAACCTCGGTTGGCGCGTTCAACGCAGCGTTTCTCGTTTCCCAGTGGGATCAGTACGGAGCTTCATCGGTTAACAACCTGGAAAACATCTGGGTGAACGAGTTTTGCTCAAATTTCCCCAAACGATCCAACGGCATCTTTCATATTCGAGGCAATTTGCTTCCCTACATGAATCCCATGTCTTGGTTTCCGAATCCCTTCCGGCCTGCCTACGGAGCTGCGAAAGACATCGGGTCGCTGACTTGGGATAGCGTGCAGCGGGTGGTTAACCTGGTAGCGGATCAAGATGCGACGTTTCTCGAGAGAGTCGTTAATCTGGTTAATTTCAGTAGCTTCATTTCGACGTCTCCGTTGAAGCGCCACGTCGAGAAGAAAATCGACTATTCGGGCATTCGCAGTTCGTCCAAGCAGCTTAAAATTGCCGCAACCAACTGGGCTCAAGGGCGCGCCGATATTTTTGAGAACCGCGCCATGACCGATAAACTCGGGCCTCAAGCGATCCTCGCTTCGACGGCGATCCCGGGCGTTTTTCCGGTCCAGAAGGTCGGTGCCGAGCCATTTGTCGATGGCGGAGTCCTCATGAATTCGCCTTTGATGCCGGCGATTGAGTCCGGGGCGAACGTGATTCACGTGCTGACGCTGAATCCTCCCGTGAATAAAATTCCGCTCTCGACGATGAGCAATACCATGACTACCCAATGGCGTCAGCAGGTGATTGCCTGGGTGAAGAGCGTCGAGAATGACATGAAAAGGGCTCGGAATATCAACATGACTCTTGAGTTGGGAAGTCTCGCCGTTGATGAGCTTTCAGATAAGAGCAAAGTCGCGAAATCCATCAAAAAATTCCGCCAGAATAAGACCCCGCTCACCGTTTACCTTTATCGTCCGAATGACGACCTAGGCGGTCCGCTGGGATTGCTGAATTTCGACGAAAAGAGAGTCAAGATGCTGATCGAGCGCGGCTTTCAGGACACTAAAAACTATCGCCCGGAAGAGGACAATTTCGTGTCGGCGAAACCAATTCGCGAGCCGGAAAGCGAAGCGTAGTTGCTGCTGCCTGAGTTGGAGAAATTCTCATTTCGATTATCTTCGGTTTGGATCTCCGCCTCCAGAACGAGGGCGGGAAAACGATTGCAGCGGTTCATCTGATCGCTAAGGACAGGAGTTCAAATGCCCGAAAACAGCCAGCAGCTGCTAGAATCCGCTCTTGATCAAGGGCGGCGCGCTGGTGCACTGGCTCTGAACCGAGTCAGGCTTGCGTTGGTGCTCGGCGCGGCAGCGGTTTACCTGATCGGCGTGCTGATTCTGAAGATGCCGAATCTCCGGGAAACCTGGTGGATGGTCGCGATCTTCACCCTGATTGCGGTCGGGCTCGATGTCGGCGCAAAGCGTAAGGAAAGCCTCGCCAGGCTGAGCCGTTACGCCGTCCCGGTTCTGGACATGCCCTTCGTGTTCATCCTCATGTGGTTCAATATTGAAGGCGCGACGGAAGGCGAGGCGGTCGCGATGTTCAGCCTGTCGATTTTCCTTTTTCTCACCGTGGTTTCCGCGCTCAGCATGCGGACGATCCAGGTTTTCGCCTCGGCGGTGGTCGCGTCTGGTTTCCAAATCCTCTTGTGTGTGAAAGACGGCGTGGCTCCGATTTCCTTCTTCGCAGGTCCGGTGATGCTGTTTTTAACCGCTTGGATGGCCAGCGATATCCCGCGCAGGCGGATGAATTTGATTCGTGATCTGGCCGAGCGCGAGGCACGCAGAAATCGACTCGCCCGCTACTTTTCGCCGGGCGTGGCTGAGGTGATCGAGCAGCACGATGACCTCGGGGCAGGCGAAGAGTGCGAGATTTCCGTGCTTTTTGCGGACATTCGCGGCTTTACCCAGATGAGCGAGAATCTCGATGCTGCAGAGGTCGTCGGGATCTTGAACCAGTGGCATGGCCGGATGGTGCACGAGGTTTTTGAGCAGGCGGGCACGTTAGACAAGTATCTTGGCGATGGTCTGATGGCTTACTTTAACGCGCCAGTCCGCCAGACCGATCATGCGGCTCGAGCCGTCAAATGCGCGCTCGCGATGTCCGACTCGATTGAGAAATTTAACGAAATTAGCCGACGTGATGGAGGCCAGCAGCTGCTGGCGGGAATTGGGATTCACTGCGGCGACGCTGTGGTCGGAGCGATTGGCGCGCCGCACCGCCGGGAGTTCACCGCGATCGGCGACACGGTGAATGTGGCCAGTCGACTTCAGGGCCTGACGCGCGAGTTCGACGTTCCGATTTTAGTCAGCGAAGCCGTTCGCGAGCTCGCGAGTTCGGATCCCGAATTGAGCTTTGTGGAAATGGGCGAGGCCGAAGTTCGCGGCCGAGCTGGAAAAGTGCGGGTTTACAAGCCCGAGCGCAAAGTTGGTTGAGTCACGGTGAACTCCATTGAGATCGCGTCAGAAAGTCTATCCATCTGGACTGCGAAAGTCGATCCATGCGAGCAGATCAACCGAAGGATTCTTGAAGAATTCGAAGCCGCCCGCCAGTTCTGGGATTTTTCTCATCCAGTTGGTGGTCGTTGGGAAAATGTTTATCTTCCCAGTGGCCTTGCCCGTAACGCGGTTCAATACCTTGAACAACTGCGAATGAGGGCCGAGAAGATCGTCGATCACGGCTTGAGATTGCATCATGATCCGAGCCAGCCGGAAGGGAACGGTTGGTGGTTCAATCAAATGGGTCCTGGTGAAAAAACAGGGATTCACGATCACTCAGATCGGGCAGTTCTCTCGGCTGTTTACTATCTTTCGGCCCCGATTGGAGCGGGGAAAATCGTGTTTCATCCCGAAGGCGCGGATCCAGTGAAGCTGACGCCGGTTGAAGGACAGGCGCTGTTTTTTCCACCGTCTTTGAAGCATTCGGTGGAGGAAAACACTTCGCCGGAAACCCGCGTTTCGCTCGCTTTCAATCTCTACCGATCAGAACCAGGGCCACGATCGCTTTCCTGAGTTAGCCGAAGCTTTTGGATTATTTTATTGCCAACTCGGCATCATCGGATCAAAACAGAGTGGTAATGGGGACGTTTACGAATTTTTTCCTTTCCACGGCAAAAACGACGGCCAAAGCGATGCTTTCTGCGCCGGGTGCGGTGGCCTCTCGAACGATCGAAGGCGCGCGCACGGCGGTGTCTCCATCGAGGACTTCCGCCTCTTTGGCCGAGTATCGAAATAAGGGTGAAGTCTATGGCTTGGTTCGGGCCAACGAGTTGATTCTGAGGGTCCCTCGCAAGTTGCCTCACCCGTTTCCGCTCGAAGAATATCTCCCTCGGGCTCTGAAACGAAATCCGTATGCTTCACTTTTTGCGTTAGAAGGTCTCGGCCGACTTTACGGGACCAGCTACTTGAAAGCAGAGATCGAGCCGAAGAATATTCTGCATACGAATGTTGTTCCCTACCTGCCGGAAAGTGCTCGGCTCGTTCTTCACGCCGGAATCGGGCTTTCGTTCGCCAAAGTGCTTCTGGATCGAATCGCAAATTCGGCAAACGAAGCCAAAATCAACGAAACCGTTCAGCGGATCGTCGGGCTTTGTCGAGACAACTCCGAGCCGTCCTGTCTTGGGGCTGCGCTCGAAGCGCTCGGTCTCGTTGTCCGCTGTTTTCATCCGCAAATGATGGCCCAGACCGTCAAGAATCTTGAAGAGCACTCGCCTGACGTCCTTCCGTATTTCTGGCATGGCGCCGGACGCGCGATTTATTTCACGCCGGGCAATTTCCTGCCGTTTTCCACTTGGAATGCGATCCAGATGGCCAAGCAACTGGGCAAGGGCGACAAGATGATTCAGGACAATGCGATTTCCGGCGTTATCTCGGCTCTTGTCATGGTAAACGTCCGTTCTCCCGAGGTCCTCGCGCATCTTGTGATCGACGCGCACGGCAAGCAGCTGCTGGGTGAGCCGGGAGTCGCTCACGGCGTCGCGACCTCGATTATCATGCGCGAAATCACGACTCCGGGCGCTTCGTTCATCGATTCGTTTTTGAAATTCAACCCGGCGCGGGCGAGCGACGAATTCCGCGAAAACTGGGAGCAAATTGTGGGTGCTCCGAGCCAGCGCGCGGTCGATGTTTATGCTCCGGCGGTGAAAGCGCAGGGCCAGTTTGATGTCATCTGCAAATTCGATGACCTTGAGAATTTGACGAGATGAAGCGCTTCAAAAAACGCGTCCGAGAATCAGCTGCGATGTTTTCGCGGCTGTTCAGGGTGACGTCCGTGCTGCTGAAACATCAGTGGTTTAAGCGGATTTATGACCCGGTGCGGCGCATGTTTGGCTCGGAAAATGTCCCGACAAAGCCGGATCGCATCAAACAATTGTTTGAGGATCTCGGCGGCAGCTACATCAAACTCGGCCAGATTATGGCGCTTCAGCCGGATCTGATTCCGCCCGAAGTCTGCAACATGTTGCTGGATTTGATGGACCGAGTTACGCCGTTCGGAGGGGACGAAGCCCGCCGGATTTTCGCACGTGAGACGGGGAGATCGGTCGATGAGTCCTTTGACAGTTTCGACGACGAGCCGCTCTCAACTGCGTCGATCGGCCAGGTCCACGTCGCGGTTTTGAACGGCGAGAAAGTCGCTGTAAAAGTTCAGCGCCCGGAGGCGGAAGCCAAAATGATTCCAGACATCCGGATCGCGTCCTTCGTGATCAGCATGATTCGGTTTTTCCACATCAAAAAGCTCAGGTGGATGATTGAGCCGATGTCCGAATTCATCAACTGGACCTGGGAGGAACTCGATTATCGGCACGAAACCCGCTACCAGGCCAAGGCGCTCGAAAACTCGCGGGGCGAGCCTTTTGAGAAGGTTCCGAAGGTGCATTGGGAGTTCACGACTCGTCGAATCGCGGTTTCCGAGTTTCTTACGGGCATAACCACTTTGGATGTGATCAGATTGCGTGAAAAGCACGGGTTTATTCCAGAAGGGGTGACTCCTCCAGGTTACGACGGAGATGAATTCTGCAAAAACATCGTCAATAATTTCCTCGATAGCGCCTTCGATTGCGGGCTGTTCCACGCGGATCTTCACCCGGCGAATCTCATGGTCATGGACAACAACGTGGTCGGCTATTTCGACTACGGAATCACCGGCGTTCTGTCCGAGCATTCGCGCCGAAATCTGATGGGGCTCACCCTTGCCTATGCCCAGGGTAATTTTGTGGAGATGGCCGATATTTTCGTCAAGGTGTCGACGATGACGGCGGAATCGGATGTCGAAAAACTCAAAGAAGGTCTGAGAACGCGCTCGAAGAATTGGACCAGCAGTGAGAACCAGGTCAGCATAACTTCGATGATGCTCGACTGGGTATTTTTGTCGCGCGACGCGAACATCTGGCCACAGCGCGACGTCGTGAAATACATTCGCTGCTCCGTTGCGATGGACGGTCTGATCAAGCGGCTCAACCCGGATTTCGACGTTTCCAAAGCCCTTGCTGAAGCTTCGCGTCGGCACCTCGAAATGGGGATGCGGCGTCATGTTTTTTCCTACGACAACATCTTCCGGGCTTTCGCTGACACGGCTGATTTGATCTTGGGAGGAACTGCAAGAGTTCGCGAAGCCTTCGCGAATATGGAAGGGGTGACCGCTCCGAGTTAACGAAAACGCCATCAAAAAAAATGACCGCGATTACGAATCAAGAAATCGACTCCGGCCTGGCCAGGGCGCGTGACGTCCGGGCAAAAACGCTCGAAGTTTTTGCCGAGTTGACGCAGGAGCAGCTCGATCGAAAACCTGCCCAATCGAAGTGGATTTTCGGCGACAAAGCTCAATGGTCGCTTGGCGAGCATGCCGATCACGTTCTCCGGGTCGAGAGCTACATCCGAACGGAAGTGATCGGGAAACTGATCGAAATGGCAAAGACCTATCCGAAGCCCATCCTTCAAAAATCGCTGAAGGATCTCAAGCTGATCTCGACCGCAATTCCCAGGATTCTTCATTGGCCGGCGGAGAAACTTATCAACTGGTCCAATCAACTGAGCGCTCGGTTTGTCCCGCGGCGAGTCACCGAGTTTGCTTTTCGCTACTCGCGTTTTCCAGCGACAAATCCGGAATCCTGGGCCCCGCGAGTCGGTCGTTCAGCCGATGAGCTGCGTGCCGAACTGAGCGAATCGCTCTCTAAGATGGAGGCGCTGTTTGAGGAAAACGCGGACGCAGATTTCGCCAGCATGATTTTCAAGCACACCGTTGTCGGCAGCCACACGGTGCCGCAGATGCTGCGAATCAGCTCGATCCACGAAGAATGGCATCAGGACCGATTTGCCGAATTGTTGAAGGACTAACGCGAATGGAATCAGCTCAGAAACCGGAAGTCGGAGGCCCAGTGCCGGAATTCAGCCTGCCTGTGATTGGCGGGGGAGAGCCGGAAAGTTTGGCCTCGATCCTAAGCGGTCGAAAGGGAGCGCTCGTCGTTTTCTGGTCGGCGGTCTGCTCACATTGTCGGCGTTACGACGGCTACTTGAAGGAATTCGCCGCTAACCATCCGGAACTCGGCCTCGTTGTGATCGCCGCGCGCCAGGGCGAAACTGAGCCGGAACTTGCCCGGACGAAAATTCAGCGCGAGCTCGATTTCACGCTGCTCCGCGACGCCAATTTGGAAACCGCCCGAGCCTGGCTCGTTAATCAGACGCCGTGCGCATTTTTGATCGATGCCCAGCAGCTGCTGGTTTACCGCGGAGCGATCGACAATTTCAAATACCCGAAGGATCCGGATTTCGCGCCTTACCTTGAGGATGCGATCGCTGATTTTCTAGCCGGAAAAGCGGTTCGCCGCGCGGATTCGCCAAGTTTCGGCTGCCCAACCGAATCGGTCTACTATAACAAATGAGCGATAAACCGACCTCGGCCCTTGCCCTCGCCGCCCTGCGATTTTCGATGCGGGCTGCAAATCGCGGACTCGGAATTGCGGACGCTGCGCTGCGCGGAATGCGCGTGACGGTCGACAAAATTGCAGGCCGCGATCAGTCGAAACGAGAGAACGCTCCTCCGGCGAAAACTCCGGCTGACCTCGAAGCTGGAACGTCAGAACTGGCGAACCGTTTGGTCAGGCTCGCTCGGTCGGGTCGGACTCGTCCGGCGGCGATTCTTCGAGAGACTTTCGACGCCGCGCGACAGTGTTTTCCGCGTGGAGAAATCAAAAATCCCCGCGCTTGGCTGATGGCACCGCTCGACCTGCCGCTCGCGCTCGGCACGCTGACGATGCAGGAACTCCGAAGGACAGCTGGCGCGTTTTCGACCGTTCGGCCGGAGGTCTGGCCCGATTTCCTGGAATTTGTCGTCGAAGTTTTCAGCGATCTTCAGGTCTATTTTACTCTGCGCTACGGCGAAGAGCTGGAGCGACGGAGCGATCATCTGATCAAGAATCCGGAGGACACGCAGGCTCGGTTCGAGTACGGCCGAACGCTGATGAAATGTGGGCTGTTCCAGGAAGCGGTCGAGGAACTTGAGCAGGCGACGGAGGACCCGAAACTCGTCCAGCGCGCTTTGTACGAAAGCCAGGTCGCTTCGTATCGGCTCGGAGATTTTGACGGCGCGATCAATTTCGGAGTCGCCAGCTTGGATCAAGATCCGGAAGACGTGAAATCGCGTTACTGGCTCTGGCTCGCTGCGCAGAAGGCCGGTGGTTACCCGGAAGCTGTGCCTGAAGAATCGCGAATGAGCGTCGTGGCCGGTTACGAGTCGACGGACCTCCAATTGGAAGACGTCGCTACGGAAATCGGCCTCGATAAAACCTCCGGCGGGCGGGGAACGGCCGTGTTCGACTCTAACGGAAATGGCTATCTCGACGTCGTGATCGCCGGTGCCCACGCGGGCTGTTCGCTCTACCGAAACAACGGAGACGGCACGTTCACTGACATTTCTCCGGGCTCCGGACTGGATAAATGCGTTTACGCCTTCAGCGTCGCGGTCGGCGATTACAACAACGATGGCCTACCCGATTTGTTTATCTCGGGTCTCGGTTTTTTCGATGGTCAGGGCGTTTTGATGCGGAACAACGGCGACGGCACGTTTTCGGACGTCACAGCAGCTGCTGGCTTGGAAATGTGGGGCCCGGCGTTCACAGCAACCTGGGTGGACTACGATCTGGACGGCAATCTCGACCTTTTCATCGTTAACAATCTCGGCGGTCTGTTCGATCGCAAAACGCCTAACCGGCTTTATCACAATAACGGCGACGGAACCTTCACCGACGTCACGAAAGAGGCGGGGCTCCTAACCGAATGGACAAGTCTCGGCGCGACCTGGGGCGATTTCCGAAACAACGGCCTGCCCGATTTGTTCGTCAGCAATCTCGGCAACGCCCAGCTTTTCGAGAACAACGGCGACGGTACTTTCACCGACGTAAGCCGAAGAGCGGGCGTCGATTCTGCCGCAATCGGCTCAGCCAGCATCAGCCTTGATATCGACAACGACGGCTGGCTTGATATCGTGCAATTCGCCTATTCGCGACCCGCAGACGTGATTCACACGCTTCGGACCGGGCGCGCGCCGAAGGGTGGGGGGCCGCTGCGCGTTTTCCGGAATAATCGCGACGGAACGTTCACGAACATCGCGCCGGACATCGGTCTCGACCAAAGTTGGGGCACGATGAGCGGAGCGGCGGGCGACATTTCGAACAACGGCTCGCTCGACTTGCTGCTCGGAAACGGCGATCCCAGCATGGACCGATCCGAAGCCTCGATCCTGTTCGAAGGCGATGGAAAGAATTTCCGCAACACCACATTTTCCGCCGGAATGCCGTTTACCGGCAAGGGCCACGGGGCGAATCTCGCTGACCTCGCTGGCGATGGCCGGCTTCATCTGATTGTCGGTGCAGGCGGGCTTTATCCCGGCGATTTGATGACGACGACCGTGCATCGCCCGAAGAAGGTGCCGGGAAATTATGTCAATGTCAGGCTCATCGGGACCGGTAAGAGCACTCGCGACGCGCTCGGTGCGCGGATCCGGCTGCGAGCGGGCGGGCGCGACCAATTTCGGATCGTTTCCGGCGGAAGCGGCTTCGGTTGCATGCCGTTTGAGCAACATTTCGGTCTCGCCGACCTCACAGAAATTGAGCGGATTGAAATTCGTTGGCCGAGCGGGCACCAGCAGCTGCTGGAAACGCCGCCGGTGAACAAGACGATCTCGATTACTGAGGGCGAGGGCGGTTTTAAATCCGTGTACTGAGCCTCAAGCCACGGTAAGATTCAATCTTTGGGGGTTGCCTTGCTGGTGAGCTTCAGGTAAAACTCCCCCTTCGAAGCCACCGGATTTATCATGAGAGAAATAGCAAAATCGATGATTAGTTTTTCCTTCGCTGTGGGAATGGCTGGAGCGCGAGGAGTCCTTTCGCTGGCCAATCCGCATCAGAGGGAGCGATTTATTCGAGACTCCCAGGGGCTCCTTCATCGCGGAACCAAGGCGACGATCGACACTCTGGGGCGCGATTTTCGCGAGACATTTGCGTTTGCCGATGATTTCCAGAGGCGGACGATCGATGCGATTTCCACAACCGCTAAGGCCGTGACTTCGAAGGCTCGTCCAACCACAACCGCTGAGGCGAACCCGCCTGAAGCGCAGTGAGAATTTTCGAACTGACTTGATTGGCGAAACAGCGAATCCGGTGAATCAAAGCAATACCACGCTGGGCGTTTCAAACGCCGGAGACCGCAAGTCCCAGATCAAGGCCGCGTTGGAGCCGGTTCTTGCGATTCGGCACAGTCGCGAAGGCCTCCGAAGTTCTGCGGATGTGGTGGTTGCGGTCAGGACGTTTGCTTCGGCTGTTTCAAGGCTCGGTCCCGTTTTTTCTCAACTTTTGCGTCATTTCGGGAGCCGACCGGATTGTTTTTCTCCAGTGCATTGTCTGATTCTGGCCGACACTGGCCTTCCGTGGCTGCTGTCCCCAGAAGAACTCGAGCCTCATTTTAAGGACATCGATAATTCTGGATCCGGGTTTGACGGTCTTTACGGAGATCGAGAGCGCTCGGATCATCTGACCCAGGTTTATCGTTGGCGTGAGCGCCCGGAAATTGTCTTTCGGCTGCTCAATCCGGAATTCATCGCGCATTGGAAAGTAGATCGGGATCTGCTCGAACAGATCATCGAACCTGCCGAGGTCATCTGGCCAAAAGTCGGTGTCGAACGCGTCGTCCGTCAGTTTAAGGGAGAAGTCGAAAAGACGTTTGAGCAGAGACCGGAGTTGGACTGGGCTCAGGCGCGACGTGAGACAGGCCGCGAGTTTCCGGCACCGGGAATCGGCTTTGTGCCGCCGGAGCTGGCTAAGGAATTCTGCAACGGCGGAATCATAGCGATGAAGGAATCGGTTTTGTCGCTCGAGCTGATTCCGTTAGTAGAAAATGAAAACGAGAGCGCATCGGCGGCCGCGACAGCGGATGGAAGCGAGCTCGGGCGTCGTTTCAGCCTCAGCGTTTTTTATCATCTGTGCCGAGGAGCTTGGTATCCGCGTTCGCCTTCGCGAGGCAATGTCGGCGGTGCAACGGAAGCCGGATTGTCGCTCCTCGGGGGCTCAGTCGAGTCGTTGGATCCGAAAACTCAGGATCGGCTCTTCCAGTATTTCAGCGCGGTCGTTTCGAATCGACCAGACGAAGCGGCAGAGCTTCTGCTCGCGCTATTTGAGAAGACGGAACGCGGCGCGGCCAGTTTTGAGCGAGTTCGCGAGTTGTTCCGCCAGATTGTTCCATTTCGAGACGGCGGGATGGGCGATCACTCGAAGATCGAGTCGTTTTCGGACTACGTTTTCATCCAATGGCGGATCGCAACCGAATCCGGTTACCAGGCACCTGCGAATCTGACTCCAGTGATCCAGTGTTTCTGGGATGCGTCGCTCCTCGCGCGCAACATCGACCCTTCGCGCGACCTACTTCGAGACGCGTACTACGAATTCCGCTGGATCGACACGATCTTCAAATTGCAGGAATCGTTGACGATCGACAACATTGTCCAGCAGGGGCAGGACTGGTTTCATCTCTTCGTCGAGCTGCGCGAAAAGCTGAAGACTTCAGCTCGGAGAGCGGATCAGGAAGCCGACTCTCCAACAAAAAAAGCGCCAGCGCCGCTGCCTTGGTTCTCAATTCTTGGCCACCTGTTTGTGATGAGCTCGATCGGAGTTTTTCTAGTTAAACTGAGCCAGGCCAACGTTGGCGGGACTGGGCTGTTGACGCTCGGAATCGGCGCGATCGCCGCCGCGGGCCTTTCGCTGATCGGCGTTTTCCGTCGCAAGCGGTGATCGATCGGCCGATCGATCATTTGATATTCACGAAGCCATTGGGATCTCGATCGCGTCCCCGGTAGGTCTCTCGACTGAGTCTTTCGCTTAGCAAACGGGAGAAATTCCGGAACAGTTTTGCCGAAATTCGCGGGTGGCGGACGAAGATCCGATCGAAGACAGCTTCGTTGATTCGAATGACTTCAAGCTGCGAAAACGCGATCACGTTCGCGCTTCGCGGAGCCTTGGTGACCATCGACATTTCGCCGAAAAAATCTCCCCGTTTAAGGTCGGCCAGAGGGATCTCTTCGCCTGTCTGTTGGTCCGTGGAAAACACTTTGGCTCGCCCCTTCACCACAAAATACAGATCGCTGTCGGTCGCGCCTTCAGTGATCACTTTTTCAGAAGCTACAAAACGGCACATCTCCCCCGCCAGGGCCACGACTTTAATTTCGGAATTCCGCATGCCTTCGAAGAGCCGACTGTTCTTGAGCGAATCGCGGTCGATTCTCAGCGTCAGGTAATCCCAGAGACTAACCAGGGGCGACATCAAGAAAATCACCGGCGTTAAAAAGAAATCGCACAGTAGCGCAAATCCGAGGCTGAGAGCGACGAGAGAGCCCATCTCCATCGTGCTTTTGAAATCTGAGAGCGCCATCACGCCGAATCCCAGCACCAGCGCCAACGTGGACACCAGAATCGGTCGGAATTCTTTGTAGACGCTGGCCTTCACCGCCGTGGTCTCCGTGCTCGAGGTTTTGAGCTCTTTGTAGTAGCGAACCATGAAGTGGATCGTGTCGTCCACCGCGATCCCGAAAGCGATCATCGCCACTGGGAAAGTGCCGGGGCTCAGGTGGATTCCGAACAGGCCCATGGCTCCGAAGCCGACCAGAATTGGAAGCATGTTAGGGATCAGAGCAAGCATGCCGGCCTTGAAGGACCAGAATAGAATCGCGATCACGATTGCGACGGCGCCGAAGAGGATCAGCAGGTTTTCGATGATGCTTTTGCCGATTTCGTCGGAAGCCTGCGCGACGAGAATCAATTCACCGGTGATCGTCATTTTGATGCCGGGAGGCAGCACCGATTTGGCGAGGCTCTGGATTTTGGGAAGCAACTCTGCAATCTCGTGGGAACCGCGAAGGTTCATTCTCGCAAAAAGACAGGTCGTTCGGTAATCGCGATCGATAAACCGGTCGGTCAGGCTCCCATCCAGCAGCAGCGCGTACTGCGCGATCTGATCCGAGGTTTCTGGGAAGTCCGAAGTCGTTTCGCCCAATTCCTGGTGAATTTTTCGGATCAGTTTTGGGTAACCATAGACTTTGTCCACCAGCTGCTCCACGTGGTCGGCAAAAAGAACGATCGGATTGAGAATTTCCGGCTTCTTCAGATCGCCGTCGTTTTCGGCTTCGAGCACGATGTAAAAACTGCTTCCACCGGACAGATTCTCGCCGATGTCATCGAAGGATTGCCGGATCGGTGCGTCGTCGCGGAAAAAATTCAGATAGTCCGTGTCGACGACGATTCTGGTGGAGCCGAGGAGGCAGGCTCCGCCGATCACGACTGAAATCGCAATGATCAGCCCTCCGCGTTTCGCTCCGAAATTGGCGACGCCGTTAGCGATCCTGGCGAGAAACGGCCGGTGCCCGGATGCCGCTGAATCTGGCCACTGCAGGCCGCGATTGGCTGGAAACAGCTGCAACAAATGCGGGACGAGCAGGATCGTGACGATGAAATTGATTAGAATTCCGAACGAAGTCGCGATTCCGAACTGCCGGAGCATCGGGATTTCGCTAAAGATGATCGTCGAGAATCCGAGGAAAGTGGTCAGCGTCGTCAGGGCGATCGCAAGGCCACTTTTTTCTGACATTCGGCGGATCGCTGAGGGTTTGTCGTCGCCACGTGAAAGGGCGAGACCGTATTCAGAGATCAGGTGAATGTCCTCGGTCGCTCCGATCACGATCAGGAGGAGTGGGATGATGGCGGTGATCGGGTTGAACTGGAAACCGAGGTAACCCATGAACCCCACCGTGATGACCACGCTCGCCGCTCCGGTAACCAATGGAATGACCACGGCGGCCAGATTTCGGAACAAAAGCAGTAGAACGACGAAAATTACCGCGAAACTAATCGGTGCCAGCAACATCAGGTCGTTGCTCATGTAAGCCAGCATGTCGACTTTGAGCTTAGGAAATCCAGTCTGGTAGATTTCAACGCCGGAGTTCGGTCCGAGGGTTTTCAACTCCCGCTCTATGGATTCGGCGACAGCTGTTGTGAGCCTCTCGTTAAATTGACCATCGCCGGGAACGTCGGCGACAAAGATGTTAACCGCGGATGTCTTCCCATCGGCGGAGATGACCTCATCGCGAAACAGCTCCGTGTCGTAGAGCGCGTCGTCGCGGATTCGCGCAAGCTCCTCGGTTTCATCGGCATCCGGAATCCAAGAGATGAGGCGATCCACATCTAGAAATCCTTCGCGCCCCCGAATGTTCATCACTGTGGTGAGGCTGACGACTCGATTAACCTGCTCGAGATACTCGGCGTCCGCAGTCAGGTTCTCGATCGTCTGGAGAATTCGCGGCTCAAAAATATCCTCTGCCTTGACCACAATCGAAAGAATCACATCGTCGCCGAAGGTCTCTCGGGTTTCGTTGTAGAAGACCCGTTCGGGATCGTCCTCGACCAACATCATGTCGATCGATGAATTAAAACCAACCTTCAACGCGCCAGGCGCGAAACCCGCCACCAGCCCACAAACGATCAGCACCGACAGCCATCGGTGGGCGATTATGGTCTGCATCAACGCGTTCATCTTCGGGCCCCGCCAGCCAGCAGCTGCTGGCCGGGTATTTTAGTCTGCGGCGGCGAGCGGCCGCTTCAAGCCCTCCTGAGTGAAGAGCGATTCGTCCAGTTCTTCGTCCAGCTCACGTCTCTCGTTAACGGTAATCGTTTTGGTTCCCTCGCGAACTCGCTGGACAGCCACAATGTTGCTTCGATAGGCGTTTCCACCGACGTTTACGATTTTCTGGACGATCCCGATTTTTACTTTTCGGTCTCGCTTGTCGTAGAATTCGGTTTTGACAGTGTAGTAGATATCTTTTCGAATATAGAAGACTCTTTTGCCATAACCACTGTCCTTCTTTTCCTTTTCGGTTATCGGAGTCGCCTCGACGATCCAGCAGCCATGATCGTCGATCGTCGTCTCTCCGGTAAGCTTGTAATCGTGGGCAGCGAGGTTCTCTCGGCGAAGATCTTCGTAAGCGAGGTCCGTTCCCATGAACTGGTTTTTCTTCCCGCCCCCTGCGATGCGCTTCACCAGTTTCGTCGCTGGCAAAAAGAGCCATTGATCGTCCTCTTTATCTTCAGGCTGCTCCCAAGTCAGCAACCCGACGCTACGAATATCAGCTGGGCTGGCGAACTTGATCAGCGAACGGTTTCCGCTCTCTAACCTGATCGAAAAAGTGACCATCAGCCGCTCTTCTTTCTTGTCCCCTTTGCGGTCGTAGAGATGCATTTTGTCCCAGGTTTCTTCCTGATCCGTCTCATGCCGACGTTCGCGTTCTTCCATTATTTCCAGCCCGGTGACCGCCTCTGCCACCGCCGGAGCGCCAAAAATCAATGCGGCTGAGATTAGAAGGAAATAGAATCGAATGGTCATGTTAGAGGGCTAATATTGAAGCGCGATTGAAACGAAAAACCGGTCGTTCGCTCCCCATTTTCCGAAGAAACTGTCTTCCGGACCGGAGAAAAAATCGGAGCCGATTTCCAACTCCAGGTTGGCTGAAAGTTCGTGTGAGAAACTTGCCCGAACTACCGATCCACTGTCGGCAAAATCGTAGGCACCGCCGAATTCAAATTGAGTTTCGTCAGAGACCTTCAACGTGACGGTTGCCGCGAGCGCGTCTTGAAACGGTCGCGCAAATTGCCGCGAGCCGAAAAATGGGCCGCCTTCCGGAATCGAGCGCGTCGTCTCCTGACCTGCATATTCGAAAACGAGAATCCACTCGTTCACCAAAGGAATCGGAGAGCCTGCGAACGTTCGGTTCACCCCGAAAACGTATTCCAGATAATCGTCGTCTTTCCGCTCGTCGTCGGTGACGTGCCAGGAGCCTTCGCCGTGGATCTGCCAATCTCCGACGACCGTGGAAAAACTTCCGCCAAGTTCCTGGTAACGCGGATATTCTAGACTTGTCAGAATCGCGTTGTCTACCTGAACACCGCGAAACACGCCAGCCGATTGCCGCCCGCGAAACCACGAAAGAGCCAGATCCCAGCCATCGATCAACGAACTGCTCGAGAGCCGAACCGCGCCCTGACCGTTTTCAAATTGATCGGAAGGAAGCTCGCGCCCAGAGAAATCGAAACCTGGCGGGATTCCGCGAAAACTCGGTAGCCAGCGGTTTTCGATCCCGGGGAGTGGGATTCGACTGGGAGAAAAGAGAGGCTCCCAGACGGCCTGGACATCAAACACCTCGCCGAACCGAAAGACGGACAGAGCCGGCACTCCAATTCGATCGTTAGTCGGGACGTCCAGAAAATCTCGCGGATTGAGATCGTCGAGCGGATTGTAGGTGTCGGCTACGCCCCAGTTGAAGATCTTTTTTCCGAGCGAAACTTCATATCGTTCCGAAGCCCAACTGACGTAAGCTTCTTGGAAAGTCGCCAGCGGGCGGCGGGCGGAGTTTTCACGAAATGCGAATTCGTTGACGGTGTCGTCGCTGCTGTCCAAACGGAAGCGCGGCGTAAGATTGTAGTGAAAACTATCTCCAAGAAAGTCGGCAAATTCGATCTTCAGATCGCCGCGCGTAAAGTGGCGGTCGCCCGGCACCGAATGGAAATAACCGAAGTAGTCGACGTCGAATTCGACTGCCGGCTTCGGCGTTCCGGAGTGGTCCACGATCAGGGCCGTGTCAGCCTCCGGCTCGAACAGCTCGTCCGGTATTTCGATTTCGATTTCCGGTTCAGGCTCAGTTTGGCGTGCCGCATTTTCCTCAGCCGCCTCCAGCAGGTCATCAGGAATCGAAATCTCCTGGCCAGCAGCTGCTGAGATGAAACCTGCGAAGGTGACAATCGCGATCCAGCTGAACGGGAGACTGAACGAAAGTGGGGAGGTGGACTTCGTCATTTAGTAAAAAGTCTGGTACCGATTCCTTCCCAACCTACAAGCAGAAATTCCAAATCATCGGAAAACACGATTGCGCAGCTGGACTGAAGATTGATACGATTTAGTCTTCGCTATGAGCTTTCTAGACTCCGCAGCTTCCTACCTTGCCCGGGAAGCCTTCGACTCAAACTGGGTCACCAAGGGCATGCTTAAGTTTTCCAACGTCGCGCTGAACGGCGCTCGGAGATTTTCTCCGACGAATGACCTGCGCCATCTCGCGACCGAAACCCAGAACCGACTTTCCGCCTTTCACTATTTCAAAAATCCGGGTCTCTACGCGCCGGCCACAGGCGATTGGGAATCCCAAGTCGCGAAGGCGAGGGAACTGGGATCCTACACCTCGATCTGGTTGATGGAGGGCATCGCCGGGCGCCTGGCGGAGTCAGCCGGCGACCGCGTCGATCTCCGGGCGCTTGCCGTGGTTCCGGATTCGATTTCCGAATCGACCATGACCCTGCACACCGGCGCTGGAACGGTTTCGGCTCGAAACGCAGTGGAGGCTGGTCTGCGGTCTGGCGGGGGAACTGGGCTGACGCTCGAGATCGAGCGATTTTTGGAAGAAGCCGAGGAACTTTCTCATCCAGGTTACCGCCGATGCACGGTCGAAGCACTCGGCCTCGTCATCCGAAATCTCTACCCAAATCTGCTGACGCCAGTCGGCAGCCAGCTGGCGAATCGCTCGCTCGAGGACTATCAATTGTTCTGGCACGGCAGCGGGCGCGGGCTCTATTTTAACCCGTTGCAGATGATGCCGGGTAGCCGATTTCGCCACTGGGTGCTGGAGAACTCGATCGGATCTGCGCCAAGCCGCGAGGCGGTCGACAACATCATCGCTGGATTTTTCTGGGCGCTTTCCCTCGTGAATTTGCGTCAGCCCGAGGCTCCAGCGAATGCGTTTGCGAATCTGGCCGAGGAAAAATGGGCACCGTTCGCTCCGGCGATCATTAACGGCGTTAGCTCCGCTTTGCTGGTCTGGAAACACCTGACCGGGGACGAGGAGCGGCTCGTTGAGAAATTTATCCAGCGCCAGACGCCAGGTGGAAAGCCTAACTGGCTTACGGAAGTCTTCGCCGCTGTCCAGGAGCGATTCCTCAGCGAAAGCGAGACGATTAGCGAAGGTAGCCGGATCGCCGAGATCTACCTTTACGAATGATGCGAGCTGAACTCAGGAGCCCTTCAGCATTCCGTCGACGACATTCGAAATATCCATGCCGTTCGGATTGCCGGAAACCATGATCACGCCTTTCTCGTCGAGAATGTAGCAGGCCGGAATTCCTCTGCCCGCGTAAGCCTTGGCCGCGGCGCTTTCGCGACCGATCCAGACGTTGAGCGTGTCGTGCCAGCTCTTTTGGTCGAGGTGCGAATTCGCCGCATCTTGGGTGTCGTCGATGCTGATCGAAATCAGCTCGACTTTGTCGGCCCAATCCGGATGCAATTCGCGGTAGGTCTGCATCTTGGCCATCGGTGCCTGGCAGGGTCCGCACCACGATGCCCAGAAGTCGAGAACAACAATCTTACCTTGATAGTCGGAAAGTTTTCCTTCGTCACCGCTCTTCAGATTCGTCACCGTAAAGTCTGGAGCCACTTTGCCTTTCACCGGGTTCTCAACCGTCTCTTCGCCGCATCCGGTTAGCCCGAGCGTCATGCAGCTGAGGAGAAGAATCGCCGCCAGGCTGACAGTTTTAGATTGTGCGGAAAAGGGGATGGAAAGTTTCATATCAGGTTCCTTTTTAGGGCTCGAATTTGAATTTTAGAGGTTGAAAGAAGTATAGGCTGACGGATATCCGTCAACGGGATATTATGGAATTTACGATGACGATCGATGGTGTCGGCCAAGCTGGAACGGGAGAAAATTTTGAGGTTTTCAACCCTGCCACAGGCGAGATTTTTGCCGTAGCGCCAGAAGGCAACTCGCAGATCGCGGACCAGGCGGTCGCAGCAGCTGCTGGCGCGTTTCCCGCTTGGTCGAGCCGCGAAGACCGCGAGCGGGCGGCGCTTCTGCTCGAATGCAGCCGAGTTCTAAAAGGCCAAACCATGAAGCTCGCTAAACTCCTGACTCAGGAACAGGGAAAACCGCTTCGCGACTCGATGAACGAGATCATGGGCGCGGCGGTTGCGATGCGGCACGCGGCCGAAATGGACACTCCGCCGGCGATCGAAAACCTGGCCGATGGGATCGAAATCCTGCGTCGGCCGCGAGGTGTCGTTGCGGCGATCACACCGTGGAATTTTCCGGTGATTCTCGCGATCTGGAAAATCGCCCCGGCGCTTCGAGCTGGAAACACGATCGTCCTCAAGCCCTCGCCGTTCACGCCCCTGACAAGCCTCGAAATCGGCAGGCTGTTTCGGGAAATCCTACCTCCGGGCGTTCTCAACGTGATCAGCGGAAAGAGCGATGAACTTGGCGAAGCGCTAACGAAAAATCCTGACGTCCGGATGATCACGCTGACCGGATCGGTCGAAACCGGCAAGGCTGTCGCGCGAGCAGCTGCTGACGACCTCAAGCATGTCGTCCTTGAACTTGGCGGCAACGACGCAGCGATCGTTCTGCCTGACGCAGATCCTACGAAAATCGCGAAGGACCTTTTCCAAGGCGCTTTTCGCAACTGCGGCCAGCTCTGCCTCGCCATCAAACGGCTCTACGTTCACGATTCGATTTTCGCTTCCGTGGTCGATGAATTGAAGTCGATCGCCGAGAGTCTGGTCGTTGGCGATGGGCTTGAACGTGGAATTGAACTCGGCCCGCTCAACAATCTGCCGCAGCTCGAACGAGTCGAGTTTCTCGTCAACGATGCTCGGGAAAATGGCGCTCGGATCGTAACTGGCGGGTCTCGGCGACCCGGTCCCGGATTTTTCTTTGAGCCGACGATCGTCGACGAAATCCAGGAAGGCATTGCCTTGGTCGACGAGGAGCAATTCGGGCCGGTGCTTCCAGTGATTCGATACGATGATGTTGAAGATGCCGTCGCTCGCGCTAACGCGAGTTCGTTCGGGCTCGGCGGATCGGTCTGGTCATCGGATCCGGCTCGAGCCGCGGACGTCGCGTCGAAACTGGACTGCGGTGCGATCTGGGTAAACGGCCATGGCGAAACCGATCCTGGCGCTCCGATCGGCGGCAAAAAATTGTCCGGAATCGGCTATGCAAATGGTCAGGCGGGGCTTGGCGAATTTCTGGAATTGCGAACGCTTTATCGAGGGCGTTCGGCTTGAAATCTGGCGCGAAAAGAATTACCCAACGGAATGTCCGATCAGAATCAGAATATCAAAGTCGCTCACAGTTTCCGCGAAGCTTTGTGGAGCACCGACGACAATTCTGATCTCCTCGACAAAGTCATCGCGCCGGGCTGCGTCGTCCACGGTCGAGCTCCGTTCGCAACCGGGTTCGACGCCGGTCAAATTGCGATTCGGCAGCTGATCGAATTCTACCGGCTTACCTTCAGCGAAATCCAGATGACGGTGGAGCGGACGACTTCGGACGGCGATCTCGTGACGCTGCTCTGGCGTGCTCGGGCTCGACACACAGGCGATCTCCTCGGGGCCGCGCCGACCAATCGAGAGGTCGAGACGACTGGAATGGATCTGCTTCGATTCGAAGATGGCCGGATCGCCGAAGGCTGGATCATGTGGGACGAGATCGGGCTGTTAGGCCAGCTGTTCGGGGCCGGCGGCGGCGAAACGCCTGATCTGCTGAGGATTGTCGATCGCCTACGCGGCTGATTGGCCTGGTGCCAGGCGATTTCCGATCCGCTTCGCAATCGTGAAGCAGGCCCAAGCTACCGTCGCGACGAGTTCCCGATCGGTCGCGCCGCTCGTCCGGGCCTTGGCGATGTCGTCGTCGCAAACCTGATACGAAGCGAGCATGCTTAGCAGCCCGAGTCGGGCCAACGCGTTCTCTTTCTCATCTAAGCCGTGGCCTTCGACTGCTGAGTCGAGCCAATCGCGGCCCATCCCGGGTTTTTGATCGTCCCATTCGGGCAGCGCGTCCTTCAGCAGCTGCTGGACCTGCGGCGAGACCGACTGATCGGCCTCGCGACCGATGGCTTGATCGAATCGAGCGAGGGCGGCGGCGACGTTTGGAGACGCGGATGCCCAGCTTAGCTCGGAAGAGAGTTCAGCCTCGGGCAGAAATTGTAGAGAAGCGCCGGGCTCGAACTTGACGGCGAAAAACTGTCGGATCATCCGCGCGCCAAACCAACGCATCATCTTTTTCAGAAACGGCGCCCGTTTTGGCGTCGGCAAGGGTGACTCCTCGAGGAAGACGTTGACGATTCGATTTAAATAATGAAATCCCACGACGATCGCGAGCATTTCGGGTAAATCTGCGGGATCGGGCGCGAATCCGGATTCTTTTCCGGTCGCCCAGCCGACAGCTTGAGCGACTGGCTCGTCCTCGATTTCTTCCGGAACTCCGCGCGCGATCGCGTCGGCGATTCCAGGTTGGCGCAGGCTGTGTAGAGCCATTTCGTGGCTGTCGATGCAGAACGGACATTGGTTCTGATTCGAAACGACGAGGCTGAGGGCTTCCTTGATCTGCCTGGGAACCTCGCCAACGACGAGCGTTTCTCGGAGGAGAATCCACATGCCCGCGTAAAGATCGCGCGAAGGGCTGTGGAGCAGGACCGGGGCCGGAATGAACCCGAATTCGCGGATCATCTGAGCCTGAAGTTCGGTTTCGTTCTTGTGATCGACAGCGTTGAGATATCGAACCAGCTTCGGCTGAGACTTCCCAATCTGGGAGAGCATGAAATTGCTGAATCCCATTTTCGGGTGCCTCGAAAACGTTGATCAGGCCTCTGCCGTTTCAGGCTCGACGCTCTCCGCCGCCTTTTCAGGAATCAGGGCGTCGAAATCCGGATGATGCCATTCTTCGTGCATCGTCATCGTGTCGAGCAGTTCAGGAACCGTGTGTCGGCCGAAAACCGAGTGAGTCAGGACCAGCTCGTTGTAGTCGATTTCCGAATGAGCATCGAAAATGCTATCCAAAATAAGCATCGAATTCTTCAGCCTTTCCCTCAATTCATCAGCCGGGTGACCGCCTTCTGGGAGCCACTGAGTGGGATTTTGAATCGGAAAATGCCGTGAACGGATGAAGGCCTTCCGAAAGCTCGGCACGGACATCGCCACGCCGGTCGCGAGTTTAAAAAACGGCTCGAGATAAGGCATGGCTTTCTTCGGGACGAACGAAGGAGAGACGTCGTAGTCCTTAAATCCACGCGTGAGGCTCGGCTTTTCCCCGCGAACCGACAACTCGATCAGCTCGCCGATTTCGCTGGTTAACGAAGTCATGATCCGAACGATGTGGTCAGCGAGTTCGCCGATCGACCATTTTCCGGCCTCACCGAGATTCCAACCGCTCTTTGCCGGGCACCGATCAAAGTCTTCCTGCGAGCACTCGCTGATCTTCTCGAGGGTCTTCGCCCTCGCTTCCTTCAGTTGGCCGAGTGAGTCCGGAATCATGATTTTTGAGGTCAAACTTACTGGCCGAGACCGGCCGTCTCTTCTTCTGGAACCGCCGGGACACTTGGAGCGGGAGTCGGCTCTTCGGAGATCGGTCCTGGGACTGGGACTGGGACTGGGACTGGAATCTCGCCTTCGACAATCGAGCATTCGCGATTCACCAAGCCTAGCTGAGTGGCGGCTTCGCCGGAAATACTCTGCTCAGTTCCGCTCGGCCAGGCAATGCGGATTTCCATGATGGTGTCGGCTTCACCGAGGCCAAAATGAACTGCCTTTTCGGACTGAGCCGCGTAGCCCGCGCCCGCTTCGACGAGACGGACGAGCGTCCGCGTTTCGCCGTCCTTTTCGATATCGACTTCTACTCGAGCGCCGAACGCATCGAGGCTGCTGGCGTGACCGGAATCTGATTTCGCAGGATCTCCGGTCAACTTTGCCCGAAAGAAATTCCCCGTCCCGCCCATGCGGTTGAGGTAAATCGTTGGCGGAGCGGCGTTGTTGTTGATCACGAGGTCCGGACTTCCGTCGTTGTTGAGATCGGCCACGGAGACTGCGCGGCTTTCTTCAACTTCGTCGCAGCCCATCGGCCGAGCGATGTCGGAAAACTTCCCGTTATCCAGGTTTGAGAATAGAAGATTGTATTCATTGCCGTTCCACGAATTGACGTCCACGAATTCCTGGCTGAAGAAATCTCCTCTTTTGTAAGCTGTAAGCTGTGCGACCGCACCGCTGAGGAACGGTAGTCAGAGGTCGTCCGGGATCTTGCCCGTAATCCATCCATTAGCCGCGTAGATGTCGGTGTCCGCGTCGTTGTCAGGGTCGAAAAGCGCGACCGACCATCCCCATCCTGCACGATTCGTGCAGCTTTCGCGAGCTTCGCGGAAGGTGCCGTCGCCTCGGTTGAGGAAGAGCGAATTTCCTTCGCCTGCCATTTTTCCGAGAGCGCGCCAGTCGCCCTGCGTCACTCCGTAGAGATCCCAGAACTCGCCGAAATCCTTGATCATCCACTTGGAACGCAGCGTATTTCGAACGTAGTAATCGAGCGCAACACTCTCGCCGAGCCACCGCTGGTTTGAGTAAATGTTAGAAGTATAAATATCGATCAGCCCGTCGCTGTTCAGGTCGCCAAAGACGATGCCCATGCCACCGCTGAAGTCGAGAGTTCCGGCTTCTTTAGCAATTTCGGTGAAGGTGCCGTCGCCGTTGTTGTGGAAAATCGATTTCCGTCCGAAATCGTTCGCAACCCCGATGTCAGTCCAGCCATCACCGTCGAGATCGCCAGCACAAGTCGCCAGACTCCAGCCGGTGTCGCCGACTCCGGCTTTTTCCGTCACGTCCTCGAATTTCTTTCCACCAACATTTCGGAAAAGCCGGTTAGGCTGGCCGTTACGGGCGTAAAATGGGATTCGAGGGACTTCGTTAATCGAGTCGCCGTTGACCGCCAAGTAGACATCGACGAAGCCGTCGCGGTCGTAATCAAGCAGGGTCGAAGAGATGCTTTCCCCGTTGAAATCCATGTTCATCTCCTTGGCTTTGTCGACGAAAACGCCGTCGCCTTGATTCACGAAGAGCTGGTTGGGAGCGAGGTAGCGAGCGACGAAAAGGTCCTTGTCGCCATCGTTGTCGAAGTCCGCGAAGAGGGCAGAGTGCGCGCGGTCGATACCTTCCAACCCAGCAGCTGCTGTCACGTCCTCGAATTTTGGAGTCCCGCTCGAGTCGTTTCCAGTGTTCCTGAGAAGGCGGCTGCTGACTCCATCGAGGAAGAAAAGATCGATGAGGCCGTCTCCATCGTAATCTGAAGTCGCGAGCCCACCACCAGCGTGCTGGATCACAGCGAATTTCAGGACGACTCCGGGTGCTTCGGGATCGAGATTCGGATCGCGTTTGTGAACGTAGGAAATCCCGGCTTTCTCTAGATCCAAGAGTTCAAAACCCGGCTGAACGCTTGCGACCCGCGTGTTGTCGACTTCGTCGTCCAGGAACAGCTCGCCCTTGACGATTTCCCATTTTTGCTCGCCCTCAACGGCGCGAAACCACCAGCGGTAGAAGAATCGGTCTTGAAGCACGCGACCGTCGCGGTCTTCTCCGTCGAGAACGAATTTCACCGTCGCACGAGCCGTTTCGAACGGTTGGATGTCCTCCGCGAGGTTGATTTTGCAGGCGATTTGTTTAACGGATTTGAGTCCGCTGACATAAGCCTGCAATTCCTCTTTGAGTTTTTCGCGATCGTAATCCTCGTCGCCTACCTTCTGAATGTAAGAATGGAAGACGCCGTTGACTTCGGTCTCTTCACCAAGCGTCCACTGCCCGCGACCGGGCGAAGAATAATCGTGGGCGTAGTAATCGAGGAGCTTGTCCACGTTACCAGAGTCGACAGCGGCGATCACTTCCTTGCCATAGGCTTTGAGGAAAGTGTTGATGTTCGCGCCTGATTTCAGGTAACCGCCGTACTTCTCGTCTTCGCGGCCAGCCCAGATCAAAAAGATACTGAGGGCAAGCGCCATCACTAAAAACGAGCCGAAGCAGAAGAAGCAGAACTTCCGCAATTTGGGACGGTTTTTCAGGAATCCCGGAATGATTTTCATAAAATTAAAAGACCGAAAAAGCGATCAATCGCCGGAAGCCGAAGTTTCAACGGCTGGGGCAGGAGCTGGAGTTGGAGCCGTGACAGGCGCAGTGGCCGGAGTTTCCGGCAGCATCGTCATCTCGCTCGAGCCCTTTTCGCCGCTGGCACCTTGAGTAATCGAAATTACGCGATTTGAAGGAATGTTGAAGAAAACGTCGGTTCCGCCACGAGGGCCTATCCAGTTAACTGTGAGTTTCTTGATCTCTTCGTGTTTGCCCAATCCAAAGTGGAGTCGAAGGCTGCTTTGCGAGGCGTAGGCGGAGCCGATCAGCACGTGGCGGAATTGCTCAGTGCCGTCAGCCAGTTCGATTACGACTTCCGATCCAGCTGCGTCGCGATTGACGGTGCTGCCGGTGAGATCGACTTCGAGCCAGTTCTGACGAGCGCCGATATTATTTCGATAGAGAACCGGCGCGATGCTTTCGGACATTCCTGGGTTGCCGTTCACGACCATGTCCATGTCTCCGTCGTTGTCGAAGTCCGCGACCGCGACTGCTCGGGCATCCATGATGCTGTCGGCACCGACCGCCATGGCGACGTCGACAAACTGACCGTTTCCAAGATTTCGGAGGAGCACGTTGGTTTCATTTCCGTTCCAGGAATTATCGCCACGGAACTCGTCTGAGTAGAACTTACCTTCTTTGTAACCGCTGATGTCCGCGACCGCGGACGAAACATATGGTAGTCAGAGGTCGTCCGGGTTTTTCCCCGTTATCCACCCGTTAACCGCGTAAATATCTTGATGGCCGTCGTTGTCGTAGTCGAAGACGACAGAGCCCCAGAACCATCCGTGCGGATTGACATTGGCCTCCTCACTTGGATCTTCAAACGTTCCGTCGCCGTTGTTCAAGAACATCGAATTGCCTCGAATCACGCGATCGCCGAGAGCAGCCCAGTCGCCGTCCAGCAAACTGACGACCTCGTCCAACAGCGCTTTATCTTCGCTCAGCGTTCCCTGCTTGAAGGAGGTCATGAAGTAATTTTTGAGCGTCGCTTCGTTGCCGAACCACCGCTGGCCCGAGTGGACGTTCGAAACAAAAATGTCGAGGTCTTTATCATTATCGAGATCCGCAAACGAAGCACTCATGCCGTAGCTGATATCGATCGTGCCGCTGGCGACGCTGACATCGGTGAAGGTCCCGTCGCCTTCATTGTGGTAAAGGGAATTGCGGCCGAAATCATTCGAAACGTAGAGATCGAGCAGGCCGTCGGAATCGTAATCGCCCCAAGCGACGCCGAGGCTCAGGCCACCATCACGGACGCCGGCTTCTTCGGTCACGTCAGTGAATTTCAGGTCCCCATCGTTCTTAAGCAAGGTGTTGCCTTCGCTGTTGCGGGTGTAGAACAAGGTGGTCGGCAAATTGGTCCGAGGATCGAGGTAACGACCGATGTAAAGATCGAGCAGCCCGTCATTGTTGTAGTCAGCAGCTGCTGCGACTGTCACGAAAATATGGCCGAGATTCGCCTCCTCGGTTACGTCCGTGAATTTTCCGCCGTCGTTGCGGTAGAGTTTGTTCTCAGCGGTGGATCGACCGATGAACAGCTCCGGATCGCCATCGTTGTCGAAGTCGGCGAAAACAGAAACGTGCGCCGCCTTCAACTCCATCGGGAGCCCGACTTCAGCCGTCACGTCCTTGAAAGTCCCGTCGCCCTGATTCCGGTAAAGACGCGGGCTAACTCCGTCACCGAAGAATATGTCCTGCCAGCCGTCGCCGTCGTAGTCGCCAGTTGAGACGCCGCCGTGAGCGTACTGCATAATTTCGAAGACCTCAGGTTTCCAACCCTCTTCCTTCAACATCGGATTGTGGACCGATTGAAATTCAATTCCAGACTCCTCGGTCACATCGGCAAACCCAGCTCCGTCGCCGCGAACCGTCACGCCGCGAATAAGATCCTGACGTTGAATTTTCCACCCGCCGTCGTTCACCAGGGAGAGACGAAAATGGGCGTGCGTTTCGACTAACTGACCGTCTTCCTCTCTGCCACGGAGCCAGAGAAGCGTTTTCAGCGTCGCGGAATCCAAACCGTCGTTTTCTTCGATCGCTTCGATCTTGAATTTTGCCAGGCTGACATAGCGCATCTCGTCCAGCAATTCGTCGATCTGCCCTTTGATATCGTCCTTCTTGAAAGCTCGCAGGTTTTCCTCTTCCCAAAGAAAAACCTTCAGAGTTCCGTCTGCTTCGGTGTCTTCCCAGAACAGATTCCCGCCCCAGTCACCGGCCGAAGCATCGGCGTATTCGTCGGCGTAATTTGCGAGAATTTCCTCGGCGTTTCGGCGCTTTACCGAAGATGCGTAATTGCCGAGGAATTTGTTCAGCGTTGAACCCAGTTCGTAAACTTCTTTGGCGTCAGAGCTGATCTTCCAAGCCATAAAGCCCATCACGCCTCCGACTAACAAAGCCAGAACTACGATGATGCCGGTGATTCGGAATATCCACTTTCTCAGTGGAGACTTCCCGGCGTTGTTTTCTTCTTTTGAATCAGACATGTCAGTATGTGAGGCAGATTTCGGATCTTAGAAAGTTTGGTCCTGATCGCAAGAGCGATTTCAGCATTTTTTCGGGATGAAAGTCGAGTGAAAACCGAGGTGGCTCGGCGTTGACAGCGGGAGAACGGCAACGGGGCCAGCTGCCAGTTCGAAGGCTTTGAATATCAGGTAGGTCGTCTGATTTTCCTGCGCGTTCCACATCGGACAGATGAGATAATCGGTCTCACCAGGGACGAGCGCGGGCTCTCCGGCGAGGTAGCAGCTGCTGGGTGCGTGGAAGGTCTCGATGACCGCGCCTCGCTTCCAATCGAAGCGCAGAATCCGATCGTAATATTTGGATTCATCGACCGGCTCGGTCGGCATGGCCAAAGTCCAGACCGTGTCCTGGTCTCTGTCCAGTTGTGCTGGGAAGTCCATGTGGACGTCCTGAGGCGCGGTGACGACGTCCGCCAGCTTCCATGTTTTCGTGTCGATCGAAAGTCGCGTGAACGAACACGGCTTAACTGTCGGAAAAAGCGTCGGCAAAGGCAAGTACTGCGGGTAGAGCGGCTCTTCGGTTTCGAATAGGTCGATCGTCAAGCGACCTTCGGATTCGAACGACTGGATGAGGTGGAGGCAGTAGCCGCGAACGCCTAACGGAATGCGAATCGGCTCGTCGCCAGCCGCCTGGTCGCGTTTGAGAACGACGAGGACGTTTTCTTCGTCCGCCTGCCAATCCAGCGCGTCGTGGATCGATTTTCCCTTCCGAATGAAGTCGCCGATTTTCAGAAAATACGGACTGAGAAAGAACGAGGCGAAATTCTCGCTAACCGTGAAGTCGTGAACCGAGCAGGCACCACCGGGATCGACTTCCAACTCGCGTTGGCAGTTGAGATCGCGGTCAAATTCCCAATAACAGAGTTGGGTGGAGGACAGCATGTACTTCAGGCCGAAGTTGCAGAGCAGGCCCCGATCTTCATCCATTTTGGCGTGTGCCGAAAATGGGGAAATGTTGACCAACTTGTCGTTGAAATTGCATTCACCGATCGTTTCGAGAGTCTCGGGATCCAGCTCCCAAGGCAGCGCCTGTTCGCCAAATGCAAAGAGGCGTTCGCCGTGCTTGTAGATGCTGACGTTGGTAGGGGACTCCAACGCGATGCGCCGCCGGAGTTGGTCGCCTTTGAACGCGGTTCCGAACGCACGAAACAACCGCTGACCGGCAGCTGTTTCCTCGGTGAGCTTCGTCGTCTGGACAAATTTGCTCGTGTGCTCTGCCTTGCCGTTTTCGATTCGGAGCGCGCGAATCAGGCCGTCGCCGTCAAGCCAATGCTTGTAGGTGAAATCGCCAACCCGGAAATTTGCCGGACCGTTCATCAAGAAAGATCCGCAAATCTCCCCCGGGATTTCCCCCTCGCTTGGGAGAAGCGATTCAGTTTTCTCGGTAGCCTCTGCGAAGAGGATCGGTTCCAGCAAATCGGTCGAATTCATGCAGGCAGCTTGTGAAAGCTTCGGGAGAAAACCTCCGCATCAATTGTCCAAGGATACTCTTCGCCTGAAGTCGCGATGCCGCTCCAATGCGTTTTCATTTCGTCCGCGTCGAAGTGAATCTCCTTGAGCTTGATCGTCTCAACGTGGTCGAGTGATTTTGCCAGATCCGGCTCCCCAGTGACTACCGCCGTGACGTGCGCGATGTAGAACTTCGCCAATTCCTGCAGGTGCTCGAATTGCTCATCGAGTACTTCAAGCGCAGCCTTCGAATCCAATCCGACTTTGTAGAAAGTCGACTCCGCGCGTTTCAGCGTGCAGACGTCTTTGAATTCAAAAAACTGGGGCTTTGCCTGCTTGGGCAGGTTCACTTTTTTCCATTCGTAGTAGTCGGAGATGAAAATCAGCAGCGAACGATTCATTGCGCCGAGTTTGGCGAAGCGATTCAGATAGCGGATGAGGAAATGGCTATCGGTATAAAGATCATTGATGAACGGGAAAACGTAATACGAGAAGTAAATTGATAACTCCCAGACGTATTTCATCGAAAAGGCTTCCTGATCGCCCAGAGCGTTGTAGCTGTGATGAAAAGACGGAACGTAGGACTTGTAGACCGTGTTCATCATCGCTTCGTAGCTGTTGATCTTTTTCCCCAGCTCTTCGTCGGTCGATTTGATCGAGTCTACGATCAGCGTGTTGTAGATTGCGATCGCGTCACCGCCGGGGCTGTAGAGCGGGTCCGTGAAGCGTCCGGAAAATCCGGACATCGCCCATTTATCGGGGGAAATGGTCCGCTCGCAGTTGGCCGAGTAATTATGAAGGACTTGGAAGTCGATCATTTTCTCGACATTGAGATCATGCTCGAAAAGCGGGTGCTCCTTGAACAACCACTTCAGCAATTTCTCCTCTGTGTTGACATCTTTGACGTCGATCAAGTTGTTGTCGAAAACGAGGCCGAAACTCGTGCGGCTGTGAAGCGGAATCACCCAGAACCAATAGCCTTCTCCGCAAAAGTGATTTGTCGCGAGCCAGAAGGGGAGGTGACCGAGTTCCGCACGCTCGGGGCGTTTGCGGTATTCGTCTTGCGACGAGCTGGTCAGTTTTTCGATATTGCAGGTGCCCTCGGTCCAGAAAAACGCGGACGAATGCCGAATTTCGCTCTTCACCTTGGATTCCATCTTCCCGGCGAGATGCCGCACGCGGCCTGAGGTATCGACAACCCAGTTTCCTGTGATTTCGTGGCCTTCGCCGCCTTGGCCGAATTTGACCAGGTGATTTCCGCCCGTCTTGAGGTCGATATCCAGATCGCTGATTCCTTCAAGCAAGAGAAAGCGGTCGTTCTCCCGATTGAGCTCAATCATGTGAGCTTCGAGCTTGTTTCGATCGAGCTGGTAGCAGGCGATGTTCGAAAAATGCCGAATATAAGAATGGCTGACGTCTTCGAAATTCTTCCCGTCGCCGGTTTTCCACATGAACCGAAGATTGTACTTCATGACCTGCTCGTGAAACAGGTGCTCCTCCAGATCAAGGACTCTAGCCAAGTAGTGACCTTGTACCTGAACGTTCGACTCGCCTACTTTTTGAACGTCGATCGGAAGCTTCGGCTCGCGGTCGACCACCAGCACAGTTTTATCAGTATAGAGAAGGAGCTGGCGCGCTAGACAGAGTCCAGCCAGACCTCCTCCGAGAATCACGACGTCGTATTGTTTTTCCATTTCAGCTTCCAATTTTGAGAGTCAGCTTTCCTGTAGCAAATTTTTCGGTGCCTTCAAGAGCTACGCAGTTCACAATGGCAAAAGGTCCGACTCTTCGGTCGATTTTGATCGAAAAATGGATCGTTTTGCCAGGTGTAATCGGTTTCAAAAAAGTCATCTCGTTGATCTTGCCAAGCAGCCCGAGTTCGCCAGCAGCTGCTGGCTCGTCCGCCTTGTCTGCGAGAAAAACCGCCATCGTTGTCTGCGCGCAAGCTTCGGCCGCGAGGACTCCAGGTAGAATCGGGTTCCCGGGGAAGTGGCCATCGAAACACGGGTCGCCTTCCTTGAAGGTTCGGACGCCGGATCCGGACTCGCCTGGGACGACGTTCACGACTTCGTCGATCAGCAGAATCGGGGGACGATGAGGAAGCAGCTTCTCGAGCTGTTGGGCTGTCAGAGTCATCGAATCAGTTAAATCAGGCTTGTGTTCGTGACCGCTTCGGCGACCCGCATTGCGGAAACGATGACCGGCGTGATTCCGCCGCCTGGCTGCGTCCAGTGCCCGGTGTAATAAAGTCCTTCGAACGGTCCTTTGGTGCCTGGGCGATCGCCGCCGAGCTGATCCGGGGCCATTTCCCAGCCGAGCATCGCCCCGCTTTGATTCCAGGTGTAGCGATAGGAAGTTCGCGCGGAAGCGCTCATCCGGACGGCAACTCGCTCGTGAAATCGCGGAATCATTTGTTCCAGATTCTCGATCACCATCCGATCGACCTCGGCTTTGTGTTCGTTCCAATCTTCGACTTTGTCGTAGTCGACGTGCATCGCTTTCTGGATGATTACGATCTGCGATCCTTTCGGTGCGATCGTCTTATCGAAAATCGTCGGCACGAAGAATTTGAACTTCAGCCCAGTCGTTCCGAATTCCTCCGGATCCCAGTGACGCCAATGATAGCCCTGGGCATCGTAAAGTTCTTCCTCACGCGTATCGTTCAGGCCGATATGCATGAGATAACAGGGATAGCTCGTGCGGAAACTTTTGAGATTGTCGAGATATTCCTTCCCAACAAGCTCAGGTCCGAGAAGTCGCGACGCCGTCTGCGAAATATCGGCGTTGGAAACCACAATCGGGCTACCCACGATGGTGCGACGTCGATTTTTCTCCGGTCCGTGCTCGATTTCGATCCCGCGAGCGCGGTCTTTTTTAACGATGATTCGGCGAACATCGGCGCGGAGAATAATATCGCCGCCCTGTTGTTCGAAACGCGCGGCAAGGTCATCGGCAAACGCCTGAGAGCCGCCCTTCGGATAATAATTTCCGAGGAAATACGACAGCCGAAGCATCGAATCGAACACGTAAGAAATTCTGCGCGGCGGCGAGCCCCAATGCGGGCAATCGGCCGTCAAAAGCAGCTTCAACTTTTTCGAAGTGAAATGCCGATCGAGCGCGTCGCGCAGAGTCTGATGTTTGTAGGGATCGATTCGGTTCGTCGGTCGGCCGCGAAAATAAACAAGCAAGCCAAGTAGATAAAGCGTGTTCACTTCCTTGAAAAACGCGTCGAGATTTTCCCGCTCCTCCGGAAACATCCGCTTCAGATCGGCCATGTACTGATCGAAACTCGCCGGAACCGAATATTTCGTCCCATCCGGAAAATTGAAGTGATCGACCGGGTCCATTTTTTCCCATTCGGTCGGAATTTCGAGCTGCTTGAGGAGCTTACCGGTCATGCTCTCCGTATTTCCGAGCAGCGGGTAAAAATGGCTCGCCGCATCGAACTGGAATCGCTTGCGGTTGAACGCACTGCAATAGCCGCCGACGACATAATGTTGCTCGACGAGCAGGACTTTCATTCCTTGCTGCGCTAGGAGATTTCCTGTCATCAAACCGCCGACTCCGGCACCGATGATGACGGCGTCGTATTCCGGGGCTGGGTTTTCCCGAAGCCCGATGCCTTTGAATTTGCGTTTCATGGTTTCTCCTCAGGCCGGTTTCGTCCCAAGCTGTCGTGGGCGTTAACGAATTCTCCACTAGTCAGCGCTCCAGCAAAAGACAATTCCCCCGCCAAAAGCGTCGCCGCCGCAATTTCAGCAAATTTCCTAGCCTTTCCTGTGCCAAAACAGTCGAGCATTTCCAGACATTCGCGGCTCGTGCCCAAACCAACGCCGCCGCCAACCGTCGCCACGGTCATCGAAGGAATCGTGACCGAAGCGTGCAGATCACCCGATTCCGTAATCTGATAATCGGTGATTCCGACCGCGGAATTCATGATGTTCGCCACGTCCTGGCCGGTTGCGATGAAAAGAGCCGTCAGGCCGTTCGCGAAATGACCGCAGTAGCCGATCGCGTTCGCCATCATATTTCCGATGACGGTTTTCCGCCAGAGATCGCAGATTTCCTGCGGCGTTGCGTGCAAATAAAGCTTGAGCCACTTCGCCGGGATCACAGCAGCTGCTGTGACGCTTTTTCCTTTTCCTCCGCTCAAAAGTTTGCCGCTCGGCCGCTTTTCAGAGCTCAATCCGCTGAAAAGCAGATAGTTTTTCGCTGCGCTTTTTCCCAAGATGAATCGGCAGGCTGCGTCGGCTGCTTTCGAGACCATGTTCATTCCATGGGCGTCGCCGGTTGAAAACCGAAAGGAAACTTCGACCTCGCGACCGATCACGAATGGCGTGCAGCTGACGAGTTTTCCGTGGCTCGTGGTCGATTCCGCCGCATCGCGGATTTTCTTTTGGTTCCGCTTCAGGAATTGGCAAAATTTTCCGACATCAGCGACGCTCTCCAATTGGAAAACCGGGCAAATCTGGTTCTCGTCGCCAAAAACGTGGGCGTGAACTCCGCCAGCCTTCGATAAAAGCGCCATTCCGCGTTCATACGAGCTGACCAGGGCACCTTCGGTTGTGGCCAGCGGCACAAAAAAAACTCCCTCGGCGTGCTCACCTTTCATCAAGAGCGGACCGGCGATTCCGAGCGGCATTTGGACGACGCCGACCGGATTTTCGATGTTTCCACGCATCGACTCCGCCGGAATCGTCCCGGCGTTGATGTGCTCGAATTTCTGGTCGCCGACTTCTTCGAGCCAAGCAAGCCGCTGCTCAAGTTCCCGCGCCGTGTAGGCCTGGCCGGGAAACTTAGGAATTAGGGACTTGGATTTCGACGCCTTCATCACCTGACTAAACGGGAATTCTAAACAGACATAACAGAAGCGGCCGAACTTCCGTCAAATCCGACGGAAAGCAGGAGGCCTGTCTTGAAATCACCTTCGACTGGGCTTTCGCTGATGTTAAGCTTCGGCAAGCTTGAGTCGAAACCGTCTGAAGAACCTGGCGTGCCCGGAAGCTGACCTGTCCGAGCCGCTTCAAGCCCGGCGGCAAGCTGGAAAAGCCCGGAAGCTCCTAGAGTTTCCCCTAAACCTGAGCTGACAGCGGCGGTGACCGGGATTGAACCCAGCGAATCGCCAAAAACTTTCGCGAGGGCGAGCGCTTCGAATCGATCTTCTCTGGGGCTGCCGTTCGCCGAGCAGCTAACGAATTTCACGTCCGCTGCGGTGATTTCTGCGTGATTCAGCGCTGCCGAGATCGCCTCAGCGCAGCGCTCGACCGCATTCGATTCGTCTTCGCCTCGGCTGATGTCGTAGCTCGATCCGTGACCCAGCAGCTGCCCGATCACTTTCGCTCCACGGCTTGCCGCGGATTCAGCATTTTCGATCACCGCAAAACCTGCGCCTTCGCCCAGAATGAACCCGGCGCGATCGGCTTGAAACGGGATTGGAGAAGTGCTGGTGCGCGGCGCGTGACCTGAGAGCGCAAAGGCTTCAAATGTCTCGAAACAAAGTTCTTCAACTCCGCCGACCAGCGCGACTTTCGAAAGGCCGTGTTCGACCTGAATCTGGGCGTGCCGAAGGGCGCGAAGTCCGGAAACTTTGCCGGCAGCGACCGTGGTGTTGGCTCCGCGCAAATTGTGCCGGATCGCGGTCTGGCCACCGGCCGCGTTAATCACGGTATTGGCGAAATCGAGTGGCTTGGCGTATTTCGGGCCGTTGAGGAGCGCTTTTCGGTCGAATTGAGTGATCGAGTGGGCGCTGCAAAACGTCGTGCCGATCACGAGGTCCAATTCGTCGCGCTCGCGCATTTCGCTCGTCCAGCCACTGGTTTCCAGAGCCAGATGAGCCGCGCTGACGGACAAACGGCCGGCGCGGTCAAGAGCGCTCAGGCCTTTTTCCCCAACGTACTCAGTTGCAGAAAAATCCGCGATTGGCACGGCCATTCCCGGAGCCGAAACCTCCCGATCGTCGAATTTTTCAACCGTGGTTCCGGCTTGTTTGCCTTCGCAGAGAGCGGCGTGAAGTCCGCTTGGAGTGTCGCTCAGCGCGGAAACAATTCCGACGCCCGTAATTACAGTTCCTGGTCGCATTGTTCGAGATCAGTTCGCGCACTTTCGAAGAATCAGCGACGCGTTGGTGCCTCCGAACGCATAGGCGTTGTTCATCGCGATGGAAACGTCCAATTCGCGGGCCTCGTTCGGCACGTAATCCAGATCGCAATCCGGATCCGGGGTTTCAAAATTCATCGTCGGCGGAATCGCTCCTCGCGAAATCGCCAAGGCGCAGGCACCGGCTTCGATCGCGGAAGCCGCGCCCATCGTGTGGCCGAACATCGATTTGATCGAGCTCATCGGCGTTTTGCGGGCGTGCTCGCCAAAAACTTTCTTAGCCGCGTTCGTTTCGTGGTAATCGTTGCTTTTCGTGCCGGTTCCGTGAGCGCTGATGTAATCGACTTGCTCTGGATTGATCCCGCTCTGCGCGCAGGCTTTTTCCATCGCACGAACCGCTCCGCGGCTTTCCTTGTCGCTTCCCGTCATGTGAAAAGCATCGCAAGAAAGGCCGTAACCGGCGACCTCGGCGTAAATTTGGGCTCCGCGTTTCTGCGCGCTGTCGAGTCGCTCGAGAACGAGAACTCCCGCGCCCTCGCCAGGCATCATTCCTTTGCGATTTTTGTCGAACGGCTGGCATTTCTCGGGCGCAACGGCAAAAAGACCGCAGAATCCGGTGTAGGTGATTCGTGAAAACGCGTCCGCACCGCCGGCCAACATCACGTCGGCCTCGCCGGTCCGGATCAGGTCGTAAGCGTGCCCGATCGCGCAATTTCCAGCCGCGCAGGCCACAGGTAGCATCACGGGACCGCCGCCGCCGTAAACTCCAAGTTCCGAGGCGACGTAGCCAGGGATGTGATTGCAGGGATAATTTCGGGTGAACGAGTCGCCCAGATCCGGCAGCTGCTGGCCGAGATCGAGGTCGTTGAAATGCTCGATCAGGTTAGGCTCGCCGGAAGTCGTGCCCATCGCGACGCCCGTTCTGCCCGGATCGAGACTGGATTTCGGGAGCCCGGCGTCTGCCAGCGCCTGACGGGCGGCGGTAAGCGCGAATTGAGTCGATCGGCAGTACTCGGGGCCGCCTTTGCCATCGAACGTGAAATTTTTGATCTCCGCGCCGCGATGCGTTCGGTGCTTGCTCGAATCAAACGACTCGATCTCGGAAAATCCGTCTTTGCCGGCGAGAACGTTCGGCCAAAACTCATCTATTCCAGTACCGATTGGCGTCACGAGGCCAATCCCGGTGACGACAACTTTGCTCATTCTGCGCTTTCTTTGTTCTCCTTGAGCTTGTCCACAACCATGGTCGTGGCTTTCTCGATCGTTTCCATCCCGAGCAATTCTTCCTCAGGAAAATCGGTTTCGTATTCCTGGTCGATGCTGAGAGCCACGTCGAGTAGCGTTAGCGAATCGATGCCAAGGTCTGTGTGAAGAAGTTCGGAAGTGCGACCAGCCAAATCATCAGCCGAGTAATCTGTGCGTTCGTCGATGATTTCGCAAATTTTGGCGGTGATGGTCTTTGCGTCGGTTTCGTTCATTCTGCGTCGTGTTGAATCTTTGTGCGGGCTGGCTCTCCTAGAGAGGGTAGCGGATTCCGATTCTTTGAAACAGTATTCAAAAAAAAGCAGACTCCGTTCGTGCTCCCCCGAGTAACAGTCTTGGATAGAAAGTTAGCGATTGTGAGGGTGAATTCATGCCAGTCAAGATCAGTTTTCGGGGAATCGTTCCCGGGAACAAAGGCTTTTTTAGGGCGGCTTCTTTTTGAGGGCCGCTTCAGACCGCTTATCTGAAAATATTTCTGCGAGTTGATAAAATGGGCGGCTAAGTCATTAAATATTCGCACAACAATTCCAAAATAATGTCCAAGCCCCTA
>JBLHKS010000020.1:0-56365 GCA_047620505.1 Verrucomicrobiales bacterium
AATCGGCGGGGCTTTACTCCATTCCCGCCCGAATCACTACGGCGTTTACGTGACTCTCTGGTTCGTGGTTCCAGCTCTCGGAATCTGCGTTATCGGCGGCCTGCTCGACCTGATTCTCTCGTCCAGAGATCTCGGCGGAATTCCTTCAACCATCTACCTGCCTCTCGCGTTCGTGATCGGCCTGGCTGGATCGGCTTTCGCGTATTTCCGGATTCGGCCCGAGTTGCGAGCCCGCAACAGCGTCGAAAAAGTGATCCACTGGACGCTGGTCGGCGCTTCGATGGTCTCGATCGTCATCACTTTCGGTATCATCGCTTCAATCCTTTTTGAATCCATCGCCTTCTTTTCCGGCGACCCGAAAACCGACCGCGCCCCTGTTTCCATCTGGGAATTCCTGACCGGTTCCAAGTGGTACCCAAGCGGCTCGCCTCCCAAATTCGGCGCTCTGCCGCTCTTCGCCGGAACGTTCATGATCACCTTGATCGCCATGATCGTTGCGGTCCCGATCGGACTGTTCGCGGCGATTTTCATGGCCGAGTACATGCCGAAAGGACTTCGGAAATGGGTCAAGCCGATCCTCGAAATCCTCGCCGGCATCCCGACCGTCGTTTACGGGTTTTTCGCCGTCGTGACGGTCGCGCCGATGGTGGTCGAATTCTCCGAATGGATGACGAATGACGTCCTGACGCCAGGAACCTGGCTGGCGGGCATTTTCAGCGCAGCGACGCATGAAAACGCCCTGACCTGCGGGCTCGTCATGGGAATCATGGTCATTCCCCTGATCTCGTCCCTCTCGGATGACGTCATCAATTCCGTCCCGCAGAGCCTTCGCGAAGGCTCGCTCGCTCTCGGCACAACTCGCGCGGAAACCATCCGCAAAGTCGTCCTGCCAGCCGCGCTGCCCGGAATCGCCTCCGCCGTCTTGCTCGCAATTTCCCGAGCGCTCGGTGAAACCATGATCGTTTACATGGCGGCCGGGCTGAGCCCGAATTTGAGCGCGAACCCGCTGGAAGGCATGACCACGGTCACAGTCCGAATGGTCAGCGCGATCACCGGAGACCAGGGCTTCGATTCCGCCGAGCCGCTCTCCGCTTTCGCCCTCGGTCTCGTGCTTTTCATCGTGACCTTCATCCTGAACATCGGCGCAACGATCATCGTTAGACGCTTTCGACAGCGTTACGAACTCTAGCAGCTGCTGACGACTATGGACGAGCGAGAAGCCAGAATTCAGAAGCGTTTGCGTCGCCGAAAACGCGCCGAAATCCGATTTCGGATCTACGGAATCGCGGCCCTGGTCGCCGCCGGAGCGTTCCTCGTGTTTTTCTTCGCGGACATGATTTACAAGGCGCGGACGGCCTTCAAACAGGCCGAGGTGTTTACCGAATTCTCCTACACCGAGGACATGGCGGATCCGAAAAAGCTCCTCGCCTTCTCCAGGTCGATCGAGCGGAAACTCAGACCAATTGTCAGCCGCGGCGAGCTGCTTGAGATCCCCCAGATGCTCTCGAACGACCGAGCAAAAATCGGCACGACCGAATCCAGATGGGTAATCGCCAGCTACGAGGTCGATCAGTACCTCAAAGGCAAGTTCAACAAGCTGAAGGACTCCGACAAGGCACTCGTCGACCAGCTCAAAGCGGACGGGAAACTCACATTGAAGTTCAACACGGGATTCTTCACCCGCGGGCATTCGGTTTTCCCGGAAATCGCTGGGATCAAGGCCGCCACGCTCGGCACGCTCTACGTTCTGCTCATCACCTTGCTCTGCTCCGTTCCCATCGGCGTCGCCACCGCGATTTATCTCGAAGAATTCGCGCCAGACAACCGGCTCACCCGAACCATCGAGGTCAACATCAACAATCTCGCCGCCGTCCCTTCGATTCTGTTCGGCCTGCTCGGGCTGGCCATCGTCATCAACTTTTTCGGCGTTCCGAGATCCTCAGCCCTCGCCGGCGGGATCACCCTGGGCCTCATGATGTTGCCCGTGATCATCATCGCAACCCGAACCGCGTTGCGCGCCGTCCCGGATTCAATCCGCGAAGCAGCCTACGGCATCGGAGCCTCGCCCTGGCAAGTCGTCCAGCACCACGTCCTTCCACTCGCCGCGCCTGGAGTCCTGACTGGATCGATCATCAGCGTTGCCCGCGCCATGGGCGAAACCGCGCCTCTCCTCCTTGTCGGCTTGAACAACGGAATCAAGGACTCGCCGCAATCTCCTCTCGACGCCACCACAGTTCTACCCGCGCAAATTTACCTCTGGAACAGCGAAGCGATCCGAGCCTTCCAGGAACGAACAGCCGCCGGAATTCTGGTTCTGTTAGCGGTCCTCCTTCTGTTGAATGGCTTCGCAATCTGGCTTCGAAACCGGACCGAGCGACGATGGTAATCACGAAAACGGACATGAGCGAAAGCACCACAACGACTCCGAAAATCAGCATCCAGGATGCCAATTTTTTCTACGGCGATTTCCAAGCGTTGAAAAACATTTCAGTCGACATCAAGCAGGGCGAGGTCACCGCGTTCATCGGGCCTTCCGGCTGCGGAAAATCGACCCTGTTGCGCTGCCTGAACCGGATGAACGACCTCGTTCACGGCTCGCGATTGGAAGGCAAAATTCTCCTCGATGGCGAAGATCTCTACGATCCCGACGTCGACGTCGTCGAAGTTCGCCGCAAGCTCGGCATGGTCTTCCAGAAACCGAATCCGTTTCCCAAAAGCATCCGGGACAACCTCACCTACGCCCCGAAGCTCCACGGCCTCGTCACCAACCGCGCCGAAGAGGACGAACTCGTCGAACGCTGCCTGATCAAGGCCGGCCTGTGGAAAGAGGTCAAAGACCGGCTCAATCTCCCAGGAACCTCGCTTTCTGGTGGTCAGCAGCAGCGTCTCTGCATCGCCCGCACCATCGCCGTTGAGCCGAAAGTCGTCCTCATGGACGAGCCCTGCTCTGCGCTCGACCCGATCGCCACCAGCATCATCGAAGAGCTCATCACCGAGATGAAGAAGAATTTCACCGTCGTGATCGTTACCCACAACATGCAGCAAGCGACCCGGATTTCCGATCGAACGGCTTTTTTCTATCTCGGAGAAATGATCGAATTCGACGACACCGCGAAACTGTTCACGAACCCGGCTCACAAAAAGACCGAGGACTACATCAACGGTCGTTTCGGGTAAGCGCGGGGTGCCTTGGATTTTCGCGCGTCGCCGGACTTCCTGCCCGGCCCGTTCCAAGCCAGGAAAGCCGCGAAGTTTCCCCTTGCTCCAGGGGCCGCTCTCCCTACATTCGACGCCCGTTCGCCGTCCTGGCCGCTGGAGCCCCGTGGGTCATCAAAAATTGGACGACGAACCAGCAGCTGCTGTTTCGGCTTTTTAAAAGGGGCCACTGTCGAACAGCTTAACTAACCAAACAACCAAATCTAAACCAATGGGCGTCTCTATCGTCTCCACCAATCCCGAGCTTTCCGCTCTGATCTCTCAGAATTTCAGAACCTTCCGGGAAAACTCTATCGTCAAGGGCCGCATCCTTGAGATCAAACAGCAAGTCGTCCTCGTCGACATCGGCTACAAATCCGAGGGCGCGATTCCAATTTCTGAGTTCGAGGACGAAGAATTTGAAGTTGCTGACGAAATCGAAGTCCTGCTTGAGCGCCTCGAAAATGACGAGGGCATGGTCGTTCTCTCTAAAGAGAAGGCCGCTCACAAGCAGAACTGGGACAAAATCGTCAAAGTGTTCGAAGACGGCGGACTCGTCCGCGGCAAGGTCAAGAGCGTCGTCAAAGGCGGCCTCATGGTCAACGTCGGCGTCGAAGCGTTCCTTCCGGGATCGCAGATCGACATCATCCCGCCGAAGGACCTCAACGAATACGTCGGCAACATCTACGAATTCAAGATCGTCAAGGTCAACGACGAGCGGAAGAACATCGTTCTTTCCCGCCGCGAAGTGATCGAAGCCGAACGCGCCGAGCAGCGCTCACGCTTCCTCGAGACGGTCAAAATCGGCGATCTCGTCGAAGGCCAGGTCAAGAACATCACCGACTTCGGTGCGTTTATCGATCTTTCCGGCATGGACGGTCTGCTTCACATCACGGACATGAGCTGGGGCCGCATCACGCACCCGAGCGAAATGCTTACGATCGGTCAGACGGTCAACGTTCAGATCCTGGACGTCGATCGCGAGAAAGAGCGCGTTTCGCTCGGCCTCAAGCAGCTTGCCGACAATCCCTGGGAGGATATCGAAGCCAAGTTCCCAGTCAGCAGCGAGGTCAAAGGCAAGATCACCAAGCTCGTTCCTTACGGAGCGTTCGTGGAAATCGAGCCAGGCGTCGAAGGCCTCATCCACGTGTCCGAACTCAGCTGGACCAAGCGAATCACTCGTCCGAGCGACGTGCTCGATCTCGATCAAGAGGTCAAAGCAGTCGTTCTCGCGATCAACACCGAGGAACAGAAAATCAGCCTCGGCGTTCGCCAGCTGGACGAAAATCCTTGGGACGTCATCGAAACGAAGTACCCGATCGGAAGCACCCTCAAGGGCAAGATCCGCAACCTCACGGCTTACGGTGCGTTCGTCGAGATGGAAGACGGTATCGACGGCATGATCCACGTTTCCGACCTCAGTTGGACTCGCAAGATCAACCACCCGAGCGAAATCCTCAAGAAGGGCGACGAAATCGAAGCCCAGGTCATCGACATCGACAAGACCAACCAGCGAATCTCGCTCGGCATCAAGCAGCTTGAGAACGATCCTTGGGATCAGATCGACGGCCGCTTCAAGGTCGGCGACCTCGTCAAAGGCACGGTTGCGAAGATCGCCAGTTTCGGCGCGTTCATCGAGCTTCAGGACGACATCGATGGTCTGGTTCACATCAGCCAGCTCAGCGAAGAGCACGTCGGGAAAGTCAAAGACGTCATCAAAATCGGCGACGAAGTCGAAGCCCGAGTCATCAAAGTCGACAAAGTCGAGCGCCGAATCGGTCTCTCGATCAAGGCAGTCGGCTACGACGAAGCGGATCTCGTCAAGGAAACCCAGGCGTTCGAAGCGCTCAAGCCGAGCACCGACCTCGTCGGTCTGGAACACGCATTCAACCTGGCCACTCCAGAAATCTGGAGCCCGGGCGAAGAAGGCGGCGAAAAGAGCGAGTAAATCGTCAGTAGCTGCTGGTTTCCAGTTAGCTCAAATCAATCAAAACCGGTTCGTGGCCTTGCGCTGCGAGCCGGTTTTTTTTTGCCGAAGCGGAAGACTTCGGATTTCGGATTTCCAATTCGGTGCCAGGTTCGCCGCCCATGAGAATCCTGCATTTTGGCGATCTCCACGTCTGGCGTCTGAAATTCGATTTCAGCGATCCGTTTTTCCCGAAACGCTGGCTGGGTTTCGTGAATCTCGGCCTGCGACGGCGCCATCGGTTTCCGCCGGAGACAGGCGAGAAGGTCATGGCTCATCTCGCGAGTCAGGAAGCCGATCTCGTGATTTTCACCGGCGATTATTCGACGATGTCGCTCGATCCCGAGTTCGAGCGCGCCGCCGAGCTGGTTCGGCCGATCCGCGAAAAGTGGGGCGAGCGGTTTATCGAAATCCCAGGCAATCACGATCGCTACTCGCCGCGTTCGAAATCTCGCTACGACAAGTGGTTTCCGGAAGGCCGGATCGACGGCGTTCGGACTTGGGAAATCGACGCCGAAACGGTTGTCGTCGGCTACGACGCGTCAAAACCGTATGCGATCCGATCCAACGGGCTGCTGACGGACGAACTCGCCGAGCGTCTCGACGTCGAGCTTGCTCGTCAGGCGGAAAAGACCGTGATTCTGATCGGCCACTATCCGTATTCGAATCCTCCGGAGCACCCCGAGGCGTGGGAGCACAAATTGATCGGCGAAGAGCGGCTGGCCGAAATCGTCGCCAAACACAAACCACCAGTTTATCTCCACGGCCACAAACACGTCCGCTGGCAGCTGCAGCCGGAATCGACTCCGGAAACCGTCTGCCTGAACTGCGGCGCTGCCGGGATGACGTCGAGCACACCGGAAAAACAAGCCGGCTACGTCGCGTTCACCCTCGAAGGGCGTGAGGTCCGGGAAGTCGATTTTGTGGTTCCGTAGGGCGGCTCACATCAGCGTGGCCATCGTCAGAATCGCGCCGTTGTGAATCCCGTGCGCGACCATCGGAGCGATCAGCGAATCCCGCCATTCGCGTAGCAGCGTCAGGCCGAAGGCAACGGCCATCAAACCGGGCACCGCGACGATTCCCTGTGGGTGGACCGCGGCGAAAATGAAACAGGCGACGAGAGTCGAACCGAGGAATCCGAACCGAAAGCGCAGGCCTCGGTGAAGCGCGCCGCGGAACATGATTTCTTCAACGATCGGTGCCGCGACCGAGCCGATCAGAAACGTCATCGCGATCGTCTGCCAGGTCGGATCGGCCAGCCACTCCATCGCCGGGTGACTCGCGGGCTCAGCCGTTCCGTCCGAAAGGAAAGTTACGAGCGCCTGCATCGCGACCGTCAGCCCCAGCCCAACCACGATGATCGGCGTGATCGTCACGTAGCCGAGAAGCCCGCAGCCGAGCTCGCGGAAAAGGCCCTGGCCGGTGTGGAGGCCGATATCGCGTCTCACGACCGAAAACCGGATTCCCCGGATCAGCGGCCAGCTCAAACCGATCAGCATCGCGCCAAACATCAGCGCTACGGAAAAACCCAGAGGCATGTCGGCTCCGAGAAAGGCCACCAGGCCCAATCCGATTCCAAACATCCCGAGCAGGTAGCAGGCGAACCCCTGAAAATGAAATCGTCCGTGCTCCGGAGCCGCCGGAACGAACCGAAAGCTCTTTCGTTTTTTGACGATCGCGAGGATCAACAAAACGAGCCCGCCGATCACGATGACAGCTGCACCGAGGACGAAAACGCCAAGAATCATGAGCGATTTCCGAGCCTCCTCGAGGACCAATTTGCGGACTGCGTCATCGAACGAACCGATCAGAACTCGGCCCGTCCAGCCGAGGTCGCTTTCCAGCAGCTGCCGGTTTTCGGGGCTCAGCGAATCCGGATCGTTGATCGCCAATCGGATCAGATTGTCGATCGGCTCATCCGCGAGGGAGTCCCCAAGAATTTTGAGCGCCTGCTCCGCGAACTCATCGCGATCGAGAAACACAAACACCGAGGCCGTCGCGCGGGCCATTTCCGGCGAATTCGAAAGCGGAATCAGCTCCTTGGCCTGGTCGATCGCCAAGTCCTTGTCCACTTCCAGAAGTCCAACGATCAACTTGGACTGCATCTCGGCAAGCGCGCTGACTTTCGGCGCGGACTCTGGATTTTCCTGCGTTGGCTCGGTCTCCGCACTCGCTCGATCCGAGCTTGCCGAGTAGGGCGAGAGGAGCGCCATGACAATAAAGAAAGCGATGATGAGGATCGCGAGAAAAGTCCCGGCGGTGAAAAATCGATGCTTGAGCGACGACGGCGGCAGAGGCGGAGGACCGAGCGGCGGTTGCGCTTGGGACTGCGGCTCAGTTTGGGGTGGCGCGTAGACGGCGTCGGGATCGTTCATTTGGTCGGCTCGAAGGAAGCCGTCCCGGGCTCGATTTCAATCAATCTTCGGTACGGGTTGCGGAGGCGGGCGAAAGCAGTTTCGGTCGTCGGCGTCTCGATGAAATTTAGACTGATTTCGATCCAGTTACTGTTGGCCGTCAGTTGCCTCGCCGAAGACTCCGCTGTGGGCTTCGAATCGGCGGTAGGCGCGTTTTTCGACGAGCACTGCATCCGCTGTCATGGCGAAGAAAAGCAGAAGGGCGATTTCCGAATCGACGAGCTTTCGCGCGATTTCAGAGGTGGAGCTGACGCCGAACTCTGGCATGAAATCATCACTCGAATGGGCGCTGGCGAAATGCCGCCTGAGGACGAGCCGCAGCCAGCAGCTGCTGAGGCCAGCCGCGTGATCGAGTGGCTCGACGCGCGGATCAAAGAGGGCGAAGCGGCGCGGATCGCACGGCGCGCACCGGTCGAGCACTATCGGCTAAGCCGCGAGGAGTACGCTCACACGGTTTACGATTTGTTAGGCGTTCACTACGACACGCGAGCGCCAGGCGCGTTTACCGAGGATCCTGACTGGCATGGTTTTGAGCGGATCGGTGCCGAGCTTTCGTTGTCGCCCTCGCATGTTGAGAAATATTTGATCGCGGCTCGGCAGATCCTCGATCAGGCGTTTCCGGACGCGCCGCCGCGGCAGACGAAGAACCTTCGGGACGCGCTCGACATCGATTGGAACAACCGCGCGAAGCGGCCCGAGCTGGAAGCGATCGGGGTTGCCGAACATGTTCGGACACTGATCTGGCCAGGGCACGAATTGAGCTTCCTACGGCCGGATCCCGGCTATCGCCAGGCGGCTGGAATTTATCGGGCGAAGATTCAAGTCAGCGGGCTGACTCCGGAAGGTTCCCTCCCGCCGCATCTCGTTCTGCGCTCAAAGAAGCTCGATCGAACGATCTTTGAAGCGGACGTTCTCGCGCCTGAGCACGAGCCGACCGTGTTGGAATTCGAGACTTTCATTCCAGCCGGGCATTGGGATTTGAAAATCATCAACGACGTTCCAGGACCGTCCAATTCGTCAAGTTTCGGGCATCCCGGTCCGTTTGTTTTCACAACGCTCGACGATCCAAAATCGCGCGCGCCCTGGCAGCGGAAAATGACGGATGACGAGGGAAACCCGCTTTATCCGTTCCTCATTTTTGATTCGATCGAGTGGGAAGGCCCGATTGATAAGCCGGAAGATCTGGCCAAACGCGAATCGCTCTTTCCGAACTCTGAAAGCGAGATCGAACCCAGTTTGACGCGGTTCGCCGAGCGCGCTTGGCGGCGTCCCGTTTCGGAGGCCGAGATTTCGCGTTACATCGCGATCGTCAAGCAGCAGCTCAGCGCGAACCTGACTCTGGGTCAGGCTTACAAGGCCGGCCTGCTCGGAATCCTCGCTTCGAAGAATTTCACCTACCTTGCGGAGGGTTCGCCGGGCGAAATTCGGGCGAATCTGAATGACTGGGAGTTGGCGTCTCGGCTCTCGTATTTTCTATGGAGCTCAAGCCCGGACGCCGAGTTGTTCGAAGCCGCCCGCTCTGGAAAATTGCGCGATCCCGAGACGCTGCGAGCTCAACTTCAGCGGATGTTCGCCGACTCGAAGATCGAACGATTCACCGAGTCGTTTCCGCGTCAGTGGCTGCAGCTGAAGAAGGTCGGAATGTTTCCGCCGGATGAAAAACTTTACCCGGATTACGACCTCTGGCTGGAGCGAAGCATGATTCTCGAGACGACCGAATTCTTTGCTGAGGTCTTCGAGCAAAATCTACCGATCGGCGAGTTCCTCGATTCGGATTGGACGATGCTCAACCCGCGTCTCGCCCACCACTACGGGCTGCCGATTCCGACCACGGCTGAAATTCAGCGAGTCGCGCTGCTGCCGGAAAATCACCGCGGCGGGATCCTGACACACGGCTCAATTCTTTCGCTGACTTCCGATGGCACCCGGCATCGGCCCGTCCATCGTGGAATCTGGATTTCCGAAGCGATCCTCGGCAAAACTCCGCCTCCACCGCCGCCAAATGTCGATGCGATCGAGCCGAACCCAATCGATGAGCCGAAGGCGACAATTCGAATGAAGCTCGCTGCGCACAAGCAGAATCCTAACTGCGCCAGCTGTCACGCGAAGATCGATCCGCTTGGTCTGGCTTTCGACAACTTCGATGCGATTGGCCGATGGAGAACCGAGGAAGTCGTCCAGAAAGGGACCGGAGAAAATCCGCCCGTCGACGCCAGCGGGGAATTTCCAGACGGACGCGCGTTTGGCGGAGTTGACGAGTTTCAGCAGTTGCTGGCGGCGGATCCCGAGCCATTTGCGCGCGCGTTAACCGAGAAACTGGCGATTTTCGCGTTGCGGCGGCCGATGACTTTTGACGACGAAACTCAGCTCAACGCGATCGTCGAATCGTGTCGCGCTGACGGCTTCAAGTTGCGCAGCCTGGTTGAAGCGATCGTGCTGTCCGACCTTTTTCAGAAAAGATAATCCATGAATTTTCAGACTCAGAATTGGCGACTTTCTCGCCGCCACGTTCTTCGCGGAATCGGCGCTTCGATCGGCTTGCCGATGCTCGACTGCATGTCAGCAGCTGCTGGCAGCGCGCCTGAGCCGAAGCGCTGCGTTTTCGTCTACCTGCCCAACGGCGTGAACACGCTGGACTACCAGATTCTCGAAAGCGGGCCGGATTTCGCGTTCAGCAGCTCGCTCAAACCGCTGGAACGGCATCGCTCTAACATTACGCCAATTTCCGGCCTTCATCATCCGCATGGGCTCGGGCATCATCACGGTTGCCAGAGCATTTGGCTGACTGGCGCTGAGATCGGTCAAGGGAAACGAAACAGCGTTTCGCTCGATCAGCTCGTCGCCGAGAAAACCGCGCCGCATACGCGATTTGGATCGCTTCAGCTGAGCAACACCGGGCGATCGCTGGCCTTCAACCGCGATGGAATTCAGCTGCCCGCGGAAACGAAGCCGGCCGAAATTTTCAAGCGGCTTTTCGAGGCTCCGGCGGGCGGAGTCGAGAAGGAGCGGCAGGCGCTGAGCTTGCAAGGCAGCGTGCTCGACGCGGTGCTGGGCGAAGCGCGTGAGCTCGATCAGAAAATCGGGTCTGAGGATCGGACGCGGCTCGATCAGTACCTGACCTCGGTTCGCGAAGTGGAAATCCGGACGGAGCGCGCGGTGGGCTGGCTCGACGTCCCTCGGCCGGAAGTTGACCCGGCGACTGCCAAACGGCTTACGAGCGGCGTTTCTCAAACCGGCGATCCAGGCGAATATTTCCGAGTCATGTACGACCTGATGATTCTCGCTTTTCAAACCGACATCACGCGCGTGATCACTTTCAGTTCCGGCGACGAAGGCAAGGGCCTTCCGATTCCCGAGCTTGGAATCAACCAGACGCGCCACGCGCTTTCTCATCATAACGGCGATCCTGACCATCTGGCGCGACTGACCCAGAGCGACGCGTTTAACTTCGAGCAGTTCGGCTATTTTCTGGATCGCCTCGCGGAAACCAAACTGCTCGACTCGACGATTTCGCTCTACGGAAGCGGCATGGCTTACGGCCACAGCCACGGCAACGCGAACGTCCCGACAATCGTCGCTGGCGGTCAGGGGCTCGGCTTGAAACACGGCCAGCACGTTGATTTCAACTCGGGGCATTTCGATGGCTACGATCTCTCAGACCAGAAATCGCATTACCAAGTCTGCTCACGGCCGGTCAACTCGGAAGCTCGGCTCAGCAACCTGCTCTTGACCCTCGGCCAGAAATTCGACCTTGAGACGGACGCGTTTTCCGACAGCCTGAAGACCATTTCTGAGATCGAATCCTGACATGACGCTAAAAATTCTGCTTCTGTCAGGCGCTCTCGCCTGCTCCGCCCTGGCCGGCGATCCGCGAATCGCGCTCGACAGCGAATTTCCAGATCCTGACGGAGCCACTTGGTTTTCCGGCGAACTCACCTTGGTTGAGCACGTGAACCGCCGAGGCATCCTGCGTCTCGATCGCGATGGGACGATCAACAAATATTTCTGGGATCTGCCGCATCATTTCCAGATGCTGCCGTACGGCTCGGTTTTCTACCGCGGTGCGCCAGCTGAGTTGAAGGACATTCCGATTGGAACCCACCTCCACGGCCAGTTTTATCTGGGACCGGAGGGAGAATTTGAGGTCACGCCGCCCGTTTCCAACTACGCCGCTGGGAAAATGGCCAACCCGGATTTGCGTTCGGTTGAATCCCAATTTTCCCGGGTTCTGTCGCTTGAGGACGACTTCAGTTTTTATCAACGTCAGGGTGCGAGCTGGAAAATCACCGCAATCGCGGATGACCTCGGCGAAATCTCGGTCGAGCTGATCGGGATCGAATCGGAGGCGACGCAGAAGGTGTTTCGGATCGACCGCGGAGCTCGAATCTGGAAGGGACGGGAAATCGGCTCGCTGGAAGATTTGGAACTCGGGCAGACGGTTCAACTCAACCTCGGATGGGTGAGTTTGTTAGGATCTCACAAGCAGGACGGCATCTGTCGGGACGTCTGGATCGATGAGGAAAGCCGGGCGGTCGCGACCGAACAGCAGCGCCAGATTCACCTCGCTCAATCGCGGCGACTCGGCGTGCCAGCGATGGTGATCGAGACCGAGAGCATGCCGGGCGAGGGCGCGCGCGGACACGCGACTGTCCAGATTTGCGCGGGTGTCGACCAGCAGCTGCTGGATGAATTCGAGGAAAACGGGGGCGCTTTCGTGTTTCCAGTTGAGCCGAGTCTTCGCAGTTACGGCTACAGTCAGCCGTCCGGAAATTTCGAGATCTCGAAGATCGAAAACCCGCAGCCGGGCAGCAGCGGAGTTCAAATCCGGATGCATTTTTACGAAATGTTAGAGGGGTTTCGGGCAGGGCGCGCGGTCCGCATCACCGGAAGGGCCTGGCCGAAGTTGGGACGGCCGCGTGAGGAAATCCTGAATCCGAACGACCTGCGGATTTTCGAAGTCGGCCCGAAACCGGTGGTGGATCGCGAATGACGATCAACGCATTTCGAGCTTCGCCAGAATCTGATCCAACGCGGGATATTCAGCTCCGGTGGCGTCGAGGCAAAAATGCTCAGCGACGTCGTCGACCATTCCGGCCGCTTCCTGGATCGCCTCGGTATTCCCAGTTTCGAGCTGGAGACTTTCCATGATTCCAATCACTTTCGCGTAGCACTTGTTCGGCACGATTTTCTGGAGTTTGCGAATTTCCTCGGCCAACTCTCGAGCCTTGAGCGCGTGCTGGACGGCGAACGTGTATTTTCCGTCAGGGAGTTTGACGTAGTTCCCTTCGACGTCGGTCGGCGGGTCTTGCGATTTTGCGATCGCGTTCAGCGTCGCGCTCAAATGCAAAAGTTTCCCAGCGAGGAACAGCTTTCGTGCGCGGGATTGCGGAATCTCCACCGGATTTTTGCCGTTGCGCTTCGTTTTTCGACCCTCTTTTTCATACATGAAATTGTGTTTCATCTCGCCCTGAGACCAGGAGTAGAACTCGAATCCCTCGGAAGTCGCCGGGTGCCCAGCAATGTTGACCAGCGCCTCGCTATCGATGACATGGCAGTCGTAACAGCGCTTTCCCATGTCGTGGACGTTATCCGGATGCGCCATTCCGGCCTTCGAAGATTGGAGAACGCGAAACTGCCGACTCAAACTTCCGTTGTTGTGAACGTCGATCCACGACTCGCCGGCTCCATGGCAGGACTCGCAGCTGACGGCCTGCTCGATCTGAATCACTCCGTGGATTTTCTCCTCTGTAAAATGGCAGCGCGAGCAGGAGGCTTCCTGCCGAATTTCGAGCGGCTGAACCTCCAAAAGGCTGGCGATGCTCTGGGCCAGCTCGCGTTCGTGCAGATTTGAGAACGAAGTCGCATGTTTGGTGTTTTCCCAGGCCTCGACGTGGGAATCATGGCAATCGCGGCACGATTCGACGCCCATCATCGCTGCTGGATTCTGGAAATTCGACAGCTCGGCGGCGTGCGCCGGATTTTCCGAAGTGGTGGTGGTTTCAGCCGTCGCGACCTGTGCGAAGGCCGCGAACGCTGCCAAAAAGACCCGAGTTACATTCCAGCAGCTGCTGGAGTCGGGATTTCGAAATGATGAGTGAGTCTGGGGAACTCTGAGAAAAAAGGACATGAGTGGTTTCGCGGTTTCAATCGAGAACACGGCCATCTTTTACTAATTAATGAGAAAATCAATAATTTTGAGAATTATTCCTGCGATAATATTTTTTAGGGATTTAAGGTTTATTTACTATTAATATTACCTATTTTATTGAAAATCTGAATTTTCTCCCTTGTTCCCGACCACCGCCTCCAGTTCTTTTTCAGTTTTTTTGCGCACGCGCGGGAACCAGCGCGTGGCTTTTGGAATCACTTTTCTGGCTCTGAGCATCGGAATCGCGATTGGAGAACCAGACGCCGTCGCCGCGCCTGAGCCAAAAGAGGCCAGCGAAGAGGCGCACCGAACCTACCTCGAACTCCTACGCTCAGACGAGCGCTTTCCGTCTGCGGAAACCTGCGCGCAGTGCCATCCCGATCACTACCGCGAGTGGTCAGCTTCGCCTCACGCCTACGCGATGGTGAGCCCGGTTTTCAACGCGATGCAGATGTTCATCGCGGAGGAGACGGCGGGCACGAACGGAGATTTCTGCATTCGTTGCCACAGCCCGGTCGCGCTTCAGCGAGAGGAAAATCCACACGTCAGCGTTCTCGTTCGACCGCCCGTTTCCAATGAAGGCGTGACCTGCATCGTGTGTCATCGGATCGATACCGACTACGGAACCGCGAGTGGCCGGCTAACGTTGCAGGAAGGAAATATTTTCGAGCCGATCTACGGCCCAACGGGTTCAGGTAAGCTGAAAGAGGCGATCGAGAGCGAGGAATTCGGCTTGGTGACTTCGGCTGAGGAGACGGGGAAGCGCGTTCACGAGGACGTCATCCGGTTTACCGAAATGCGAGCTTCAGCGACCTGCGGCACCTGCCACGACGTCAACGCGCCGAACGGTTTTCGGCTTGAATCCGCGTTCACGCAGTTCAAGAACTCGCCAGCGAGCCGCGATGGGGAGTCCTGTCAGGATTGCCACATGGGCAAAACTCCAGGCGTGGTCTATGACGGAAAAGATCGCTTCGCCACAGCTGGCCGCGATTTGAATTACGACTGGGGACCAGCCGCAAAAGTCAAAAGTTCGCCACGGGATCCACGGGAGGGCCAGCCCACTCCGCCTCGGCGGCGGACGAATCACATGTTCATCGGCCCTGACTATTCGGTCGTTCATCCGGCGCTGTTTCCGCATTCGCTAGAGGCGAGGGAGCTGACTTACGGCCAGCGGTTCAACGCAGCGACTCGACGCGAACTCGAGGCTTATCTCAAAGGTCTGGACAAGCCAACTCCAGACCAGCGCACCTCAGCGAAGGAACGCGCGATGCGGGTTGCCGAGAAGGAAGCGACTGAAAATGTCCAGACGGATTGGCTGAAGTTTCGCTGGTGGGAAGGTTGGGGAACGCCCGATTTTGAGGCCGATCAGAACGAGAAAATGCGCCAGCAGCTGCTGAGCGGCGTCGGTTTTCCCTGGGAAGACGAGGAGAAGCCGGAGGAGGCCCAGCTTCGACGTCAAGTCGCCCGGCTGATCTTGAATCGGCAGTTCAACTTGCTCAACGAAGCCCATGTCGAGCGAGTTCGGCTGCTTCGCCGAGGTTATCAGATTGAGAAAGTCGAGATCCGCCGCAACAGCGCTTCTGGGCTTAACTTCGCAGTCAAAGTGATCAACCCGACGGATGGTCACGGCACTCCAACCGGGTTTGACGCGGAGCGACTGGTCTTCCTCGAGGTCTCCGTCCACGATGCTCACGGCAAGGTGCTTCTCCACTCGGGCGACCGCGATCCGAACGGCGATGTGCGCGATCTCCATTCGGCTTACGTTCATCATCACGCCAAAAAGGAAGGCGAATGGCTCGCGGCTTCAAATTGGAAAAACCCAGCCGGATTGCCGCAGACCAGTGGAGATAAATTCTAGGAGCCAGATCCGTTTCTGTTTTCGCTTCAAACCAAGTTCCTCACCCGAAATGTCTACGGCGGCGAACGCGAGCAGGTCATCGCTGTGAATTATTCCGTCGATCCCCTGCCTTACGTCCGTCCTGAGCCGTTCGCGACGAACCTCACGGGTAGGCCGAACGGAGCGCGCAAACACTCGCTGGTCCTTCCGCCGAAAGGCCATCGTTGGGCCGAATACCACGTTGATCGGCGTCAGCTGACCGGTGCCCGGCCCTACACGATTAAGGTCCGTTTCATCGCTCAGATGGTTCCCGTTAACCTCGTCAAAACGATCTCGCCGATGGGATTCGACTTCAACTTGAGCGCCAAGGAGCTCGCCAAGCGCGTCGCCTTCGGCCATCCGACAACACCTGGCCGCGAGGACGAAAATCGGCGTGGCGGCGCGCTCAAGCTCTGGGATTTGACCGTGCCGGTTCCGGCAAACGGCGACGATTCGATCGTCGGCTTCAACGCGACCGAGGCCACGATTCGGAGCGTGCCGATTAAGGATTATCCGTTCCCGCACACCACTGTCGAAGATCTTGAGAAGCTCGAACTTTCCCTTCGGCGAAGGAGCGGCGGCGACGGCAGCAAGCTCGACGAACTCCAGTTCAATCCGCCCGGATTCCGCCTCTGGCCCGGCCCGGTCCCACCAGGAATCCCGCTGATCCCGCCGGATGCGCCAGCCAAAACCGAACTCGGCCCGCTACCGGACGCCGCTGCCGAATCTAGTCCAGAGGAGGGTTCAAGCCCACTGTTTCCGCCAGCAGCTGCTGAAGACGAATGAAACTCACCGTATTCGAAGCCGCATTCGTCGTCTGGTTCCTCGCGCTAAGCGCAGCGAACGGCAATGGCAATGGGTTAGGCTCCAAGCTGGAGAATCGGCATGACGACAAAGGGCACGGGCACGATCTAGGTCTGTCGGACGAAATCGTCCCTTACCAGGAACTTGGCCAACGCGTCACGGCGCGCGACGAGCTGATAACCGAAAAGATCGAAGACGCGCTCTTCGCATCGAATCGGGAGCGCCGACGACTCCTGAAAGAGCGGGCGACTGACGACGTCGACACCGAGATCCCCGATCGAAAAACGATCTTCGGGAAAGGTGATCGATTTCTCAGCCCTGGCCCGACTTCGGACGGATTCGAGATCGGCACCGGCGCGACCTGGCGGCCCTACTGGCTCGTCTGGGGGCAGGTTCGCAGCGCGTTCCAGGTTTCTCGGTCCGGACCTCGCCCAGCCACAATGGCCGAATGGGCTAACCGGCTCGACGTTCTCGCAGACTGGTATTTGACGGCGACTGAACGCGTTCACATCGCCTTTCGGCCCCTCGATCGCGAAGGCGGTTTCACCGGTTACACTTTCAAGGGCGAGGATGAAGGTTGGAACGAGAATTTCAATTTGCAGCCTCGATCCCTTTTCTTCGAAGGCGAGTTCGGCGAAATTTTTCCGCGTCTCGATCAAAACGACCGCCTGAGTCTCGACTACGGATTCTCGGTAGGCCGCCAGCCGATTTCGCTTCAGGAAGGCGTGATGATCAACGACGTTCTGGACGGAGTCGGCATCGCGCGGAACAACCTGTTTTTGTTCGGCAGCTCATCGACTCGCCTGTCTGCATTTTGGGCGCCCGGCCAGGTTCACCGGGGCGACAATGTTCGCGATCGGAAAGCCCAACTTTTCGCGCTGTTCACGCAGCACGACTTCCAGAAAACCACGATCGAACTCGACGGTGCCTACGTCGCTGGCGGTGAACACGCGGGCGATGGCGCTTACCTCGGCCTGGCTCACATCCGTCGATTCGGCTACTGGAATTCGACGCTACGCGCGAACGGATCCTGGGCTCTGGACGAAGAATCCGCGGCGATCAGCGACGGCTATCTCCTGACGCACGAGCTGTCCCGAACGATGCCTTACAACGAAGATATCGTCTACTTCAACGTCTTCTACGGCATTGGAAACTACACTTCAGCCGCGCGAGATCCGTCGGCGGGCGGTCCGCTAGGCCGGATGGGCTTGCTCTACGAAGCGGTCGGGCTCGGAACCTTAGGCGCGGCGCTTGGGCAGGATCCAGGAGAGTCGGTTGGCTTTTCGCTCGGGTATCAGCATTTCATTTTTGGCGAGGATGCTGACCAGCAGTTGATCGTCGAGCTAGGCGGTCAGTCGCCGACCTCAAGCGACTCAAATCGGGCGGGTGAAATCGGCCTAGGCGCGCGTTACCAACGAGCGCTGAATCAGCACGCGATCTTCGTGCTCGACGGCTACGTCACCCAGGATGAAGCCGGTGAATCCGGCTACGGCGCCCGATCGGAAATCCGGTTGAAGTACTGATCCGGATTCAAACTTCACGCAGCGCGCTGGTCCCTGACCGAGCCAGAAAATCCGCGTAGGCGTTTCGCAAACCGGCGTCGAGCGGGAATTCCTCTTTCCAGCCGGTTTTGCGTAGAGTCGATGAATCCATCAGCTTCCGAGGTGTCCCGTCAGGCTTGCTCAGATCATTTTCGATTCGGCCGCGAAAGCCGACGACCTCGGCAATCGTTTTGGCCAGGTCGCCGGTCGAGATCTCCGAACCGGAACCGACATTGACGAGATCCGGAGGATCCTCAAGCGTCAGGAGGTGCTCGCAGGCGCTCGCCAAATCGTCAACGTGCAGAAACTCGCGCAGCGGAGTGCCGGTTCCCCAGATCGTAACCGAAGGCGCGCCGGCGAGCTTAGCTTCGTGAAAACGCCGAATCATCCCCGGAATCACGTGCGAATTATCCGGATGATAATTGTCGCCAGGTCCGTAGAGATTCGTCGGCATCGCCGAATGAAAAAGCACGCCGTGTTGCCGCCTGTAAAATTCGCAAAGCTTCAGCCCAGCGATTTTCGCGATCGCATAAGCTTCGTTCGTGGCTTCCAACGGCCCGGTCAGCAGCGCGTCTTCTCGCATCGGTTTATCAGCAAGTTTCGGATAAATGCAGGAGCTTCCAAGAAACAGGACACGCGACACGCCGGCTTTGAACGACTCGTGCACGAGGTTGCTCTCGATCATCAGATTATCGTAGATGAAATCCGCCGGGTAAGTGCTGTTGGCGTGGATCCCTCCGACCCTCGCGGCGGCAATCACGACAACCTTCGGCTTACAGTCATTGAGAAATTCGCGAACCGGCAGCTGCTGGGTCAAATCGACCTCGCTACGCGTCGCGGTGATCGTGTTCGACTCGCCAAATCGCCGCACCAGCGCCGACCCGACCATCCCGGTGTGTCCCGCGACGTAGATCATACCCTCTGCTTTGCTTCCTGGTAAGCCTTCTCCTCGCGCGCCAACTGCAAGTCGTGATCAACCATGATTTGAACCAGTTCGTTGAACCGTACATTCGGCTCCCAGCCGAGCTGCTTTTTGGCTTTGGCAGCGTCGCCGATGAGGAGATCCACCTCTGCAGGACGCAGGTAACGGGGATCTATTTTCACAAATTCCTGCCAGTCCAAATCGGCGGCAGCGAACGCCACCTGGCAGAATTCCTGAACCGAATGCGTCTCGCCAGTCGCGACAACGAAGTCATCCGGCTTATCTTCCTGAAGCATGAGCCACATCATCTCGACGTATTCCTTTGCATAACCCCAGTCGCGCTTGGCATCGAGGTTACCGAGATAGAGCGCGTCCTGCAAACCCGCTTTGATCCGCCCAACGGCTCGGGTGATCTTGCGCGTTACAAAAGTCTCGCCGCGGCGCGGTGACTCGTGGTTAAAGAGAATCCCGCTGCTCGCATGGAGGTTGTAGGATTCGCGATAGTTCACAGTCAGCCAGTGCGCATAAACTTTGGCGCAAGCGTATGGCGAGCGCGGCCAGAATGGCGTCGTCTCTTTCTGCGGAACCTCCTGAACCTTGCCGAACATCTCGGACGAGCTCGCTTGGTAGAACCGAACTTTGTCGACCAGGCCGGTCTCGCGAATCGACTCCAGAATCCGCTGCGTGCCGAGCCCAACAATGTCGCCAGTCGACTCCGGCACGTCGAACGACACCTTCACGTGGCTCTGCGCGCCGAGGTTATAGATCTCGTCCGGGGCCAGATTGTAGAGCAGCTTCGCCAGCGCGGAAGAGTCGGTCAGATCACCGAAATGAAGCACAAGGCGTTGATCATCAACGTGCGGATCCTGGTAAATGTGATCGATCCGTCCCGTGTTAAAACTCGAACTGCGCCGGATGATTCCGTGCACTTCATAGCCTTTGGACAGGAGGAATTCGGCAAGGTAAGAGCCGTCCTGGCCAGTGATTCCGGTGATCAGCGCGCGTTTCATTCGAGACAAGCTGGCCAAACTGCATCGCGGGTCCAAGCGGTCAACTGCTTTTGCCGAACGAGGCTTGACCACGACGCGGCCTGGTAGTCTCTTTTGCTCATCATGAATCTCGGACGAACTTTAGGAATCGTTTTGCTCAGCCTGGCAGCTGCTGGCGCTTCATCCGCTCAAAATTCGCGCATTGCTGTGGTCGATCTCAAGGCAGCTATCACTGCCCATCCCAGTTCAGCCGCGCTGGAGGCGGAACTCAAAACTCGGGGAGGAAACGCCAACGCAGTTCTCAATGCCCATAGAGAAGAACTCGCTGCAATCGCCAAGCAAGCTCGAGAGATTCAGGAAAATTCGTTCAGCCGCGGCGATGATGGAAAACTTCTTCCAAAAGCGATCGAAACCCTGAATGCGTTGCAGCGAAGCGGCGGAGAGATTCAACAAAAAATGCAAAAGGTTCAGCTTGAAACGAGGGCCGGGCTTGAGAAAGAGCGCGGCGTGGGCCTCGCAAATATCGCAGCGGAGATCGCAAAAATTATTACCGAAGTTAACGGAGGACGTTTTGATATCGTCCTCGACAAATCGGCGGTCTCTCGAGATGGCCTGCCGCAGGTGCTCGACTGGTCTGGCGCGGCCGACATCACCGAAGAAGTGATCGCCAAGATGCCGAAGGATTCGAGCGCTCCCGCCCCATGAAGCGTTTCTCGATTTTTCTTCTTAGTTGGGCCTTCGCAGCCACCGCCTTTGGCCAACAAATCGCCGTGGTCGACATGACGGCGGTCTTCAAAGCGCATCCCGAAACCGCCAAGGCCGAAGCTGCGATCGCGGCCAAACGAAGCGAAGCTCGCGGCGTCTTCAAGTCGAAGTCCGGCGAGTTGAAAGAGGTCCTCGCCGATCACCAGGGAGTGACGACGAAGCTGATCGCCGCAGGCTCTAACGCGAGCACTGAACTGAAAAAACAAGCCGAGCAGCTGCTGGATCAGGCGATGAAGTTGGAGAAGGAAGTCGCCACGCTCAAGACCACAAACGAACGCGACCTCGAGCAGAGTTTCCTCGCTGAACGCAGACGAATTCTCGCGCTGATCACGGCCGAGATCGGCAAGCTCAACGCAAGCGGCGAGTTCCTGCTCATCCTCGACAAATCGGCGGCGAGCGCGAACGGGATCCCGCAAGTTTTGAACGCGAACGGCGCAGTCGACCTGACCGCCAAGCTCATCGCAATCGTCGAGGCCAAAGAATGAGCCGAGTCGTCCTGCCTGTCGATCGGCTAGACGAACTCTGGCCGCTCGCGCCCGGAGCGAAAGTCGGCGCGCTGCTCCACGGAGCGTCGACCACTGGCGATCTCGTCAACACGCTCGACGTGTTAGAGCGGCTCCAGGCAAACGGCCGAATCGACCTGACCGCGTTGTTCGGCCCGCAGCACGGATTCCTCGGCCACACGCAGGACAACATGATCGAGTGGAGCGGATTCCGGCATTCGCGACTCGGAATTCCAGTCTACAGTCTCTACGGCGAGCATCGTGAGCCAACCCCCGAAATGCTCGAAGGCCTCGATGCAATCTTCGTCGATCTCGTCGACATCGGCACGCGCTACTACACCTTTATCTGGACGCTCCTGCTCTGCATGAAAGCCTGCGAAAAGGCTGGCGTTCACGTCATCGTCGCCGATCGACCCAATCCAATCAACGGCGTCACCACCGAAGGCAAACCGCAGAATCCCGACTACCTCAGCTTCGTCGGACTGCATCCGATTCCCGTCCGTCACGGCAAAACCATCGGCGAGCTGGCTCAACAATTTCAGGCAGAGCGATTTCCGAATTGCGAGCTGACAGTTTTGCCAATGTCAGGCTGGGAACGCTCGATGTGGCTCGATCAAACGGGCCTGCCGTTCGTGATGACGAGCCCGAACATGCCGACGCTCGACTCCGCAACTGTCTACCCTGGAATGTGTCTTCTCGAAGCGACCAACCTGAGTGAAGGCCGAGGAACCACGCGAGTTTTCGAGCTTTTCGGCGCACCCTGGATCGATTCCGAAGACTTCACCCGCGAACTCAACGCCCAGCAGCTGCCAGGCTGCAAATTCCGCGCCGTGGGCTTCGAACCGACTTTCCAGAAGCACGCCAGGCAACCTTGTCAGGGCGCGTTTCTTCACGTCCTCGACCGCGAAGCGTTCCAGCCGTACGCAACCGGAATCGAGATCATCCGGACCGCTCGCCGGATGTATCCGGACGACTTCGCCTGGAAGCCGCCCCCCTACGAATACGAGCACGAGAAACTCGCGATCGAAATCTTGACAGGCTCGCGGCTAATGCAGAATTTTTCGCCAGATAGCGAGTTCTCGTAATACAATCCAAATATCTAAGTATGAAGTCGTTGGCCTTTCATATAGCGGCGATCTTGATCGTCGGCGCGGTAGCGGCGGAGGAACAAGAGAGTCCTGATCTCAAGATCGCAGCATCGCTTCGATTTGTTGAGGCGGGCTTTAGAGACGTTCGCGATGGAAATGACGAGATCATCGATCGAGTATTCTTTCATACGATATCTGATGACCAGCCAATAGATGAGGCGAATCGGGAACGATTGCTGACCGCCCTGAAGGACGGCGCTGAGCCAGAAAATGGCATGCACTACCCGTTAATTGGAACCTTGGTGAAATTCGTAATATTCGATCAAGATGGCGTTCCTATTTATGTTTGTGCTCAGGTGAACTGGAACAGTACACTTTCAGTTAGACCAATCCTGAAAGTGGATAAAAAAGAGATTTTCACAAGTCCCGAGACATTCACCATGCGTCGGCCCGATTTCACGAAATTGCTTGTTGAGGCCCTTGAACGGAGCGCTCCAGAGATCATCAAAAAGGCCAAAGAATCCTACAAATCTGTTGGTCAGGATTTTGAAGACCTTATTTTTCGAGGACACTTAAAAGACTAACGCGATTCAAGACTGTTAGCGCATTTACTGAGCCACGTCGTAGCAGGTAATCCGGCCCTGATTCCGGATGTAAAACTTGCCGTTCGAGACAACCGGATGTGCCCAGGACGGGCGGCCGAGGCTCTCGATCTTGAAACGACCAGTTTCGACGTATTCATCTGGGATCGCTTTGACCAACGCGACTTCGTGGCCTTCGCCAAGCGCGAAGATCATCCCGTCAGCGATCAGGACGGAGCCTTTGCGAACGCTCTTGTCTTCCCAGGCGATTTCGCCGCTCATGAAGTCGATGCACATCAGCGATCCACCACTGAAACCGTAGACGTGATCGCCGTATTTCACGAGCCCGCCGTGATGACTCTGGAGGCTCTTCTCGAAGTATTTTTCTTCCGCCTTGAATCCCGTCTCAGGGTTTGCGGTAACCTTGGCCATGCCCGTACCGGTTCCGTAGGCGCTGGAGACGAGAACATGATCGTTATGAATGATCGGCGAGGAACAATTCGCAGTTCCATTGTTTGCGCCGGAATAATTCCAGAGAAACTCGCCGTTCTCCGGATCGAGCCCGAAGACGCTGCCACGCGCGAATTGGACGATCTGCGGCTTGCCGGCGATCTCGGCGTAAACGGCAGTCGCGTAGTGAGCGCCCTCGGAAATGCCGTTGCTGCGCCAAACCAGATCGCCCGTTTCTTTGTTCAACGCAACGACTGTGCCGTCTTTCCCGCCCGGAGTGACGATGACGTGATCACCGACTACTAACGCGGATTCTGAGTAGCCCCAGCCAGGACGGCCACCGCCAAAATCGGTCATCAAATTCACGTGCCAGATGGTCGAGCCGTCCTCCACGCTGAGGCAGGTCACGTCGCCGTTGCCGCCTTCGGTGTAGATTTTGTCGCCAACGATCGTCGGCGTTCCGCGCGGCCCATCGCCCTGACCATTTCGGTAGCCGCCAATCGCGCTTTTCAGATCACTCTTGCTGAGCAGCCCGTCACGACCGGGATAACTTTTGGCGAAGAACCCAGCGATCTCCTCGCTCGTCAGCACGCCGTCTTTGCCCTTTTCCTTGATCGAAAAATATGCCTGGAGCTCTTCACGAGTCAGCAGTCCGTCGCCCTTGTTGTCGGGCCCGTCCCGCTTGTCGATGTTGTTAGACCACTGCTGGACGATCGTTCCTTTCAGCTCGTCACGCGAAAGCTGACCGTCGTTGTCTCCGTCGAGAGCTGCCAGCAGCTGCTCAGTTCGCTTTTCGGCAAGTGCCTCGGTACCTCCGCGAGCCGGCCTATCGATATTGCTCGCCTCACGCGCGATCTGCGCAGGAATTTCGGTTACTGTCAGGCTGCCGTCGGCATCCTTGTCGAACGCCTTGAGGAATCGAGCGGCACGATCCGCAGCGATCGCGATCGCGTCGCCGTCTTCCGCACTATCCGATTTGAATGCCTGCTGAGCGCCGAGGCCGGCGATCGCTTCGACGTCATCAAGTTTGCCGTCGGCGTTTTTGTCGTGTCGCGCAAAATCTTCGTCGACCTTGGCATCGAGCTTTGCCCCGACCGGCCCGGGTTGAACCGCCCAAAGCAACGAGCCGTCTTTCTCGCTGAAAGCCAGGATGTGCTCGACCCCACCGAGATCACCCTGGGTGATGATTCGGCCGTCGACAATCGCGAGCGACGAGTAGCCGACTCCCGCGTTTTCGATTTCCCAAGCGACTTCAGGGCCGCCTTCGGGCCATTCGCCGATGAGGCCTTTTTCTTTGGAAATGCCGTCCGCATCCGGGCCGCGCCACTGCGGCCAATCGGCGGCTTGAGCGATTGGGATCGCGATAAAAATCAGGAGGGCAGGCAGCAGCCGCCAAGCGTAGTTGAAACGGGATTTCGATGTCATGCCCCGTTCACGAAGTCGCAGAGCCGGATGTTTCAGCGGCCAGAATTGAGACGTTCGAACAGCTCGTGCGCCTTGACGATGATTCGTTCTTCAAGTTCCGGTTTCCACGGTCGGCTTTGCGCTTCGTAGCCGCCTTCTTCGAGAACTCGCCGGCTCGGGATGTAGCCGTCGTAGACGTTCGAGTAGCCAGCAACCCAGATAGTTGGGCCCGAACCGCCAAGCTCGCGTTTGAGGCGAAGAGAGTAGTCGACGACAACTTCGTTTCCGAGCGCGAAGAGCGCGAGATCGCTTCCGAATTGGACGAGCTGAACGGGGTAGGCAAAGTCATCGCGGTCGGTCGTGAATTCCAGATCGACCGTTTCGAGCGCGGTCTGCAGCGGGCCTTTCAGCGGCGTCTGGTGAAACTGCGCGCTTTGGTTTGTTTCAAGCGCCGCCTCGACCGCAGTCGCGAGCGTTCGGCCGTGTTTCTGGGCAAGCATCAGGAAACTTCGCGGATACGGATTCTGATCGCCGCCGCATCCCAGCATGAACATCGCGGTGACGCCCGGGTGATCCGCTTCGAAGTATTCCTGTGCGTAACCGGCGTAGTCACCAAGCCATTTCATGAATCCCATCGTCGTGTTGTGGCAGGCATAACCGAAAAGCACAGCCCGAAGTTCGCCTTCCTCGCCCGGCGTGCGGACAGCAAAAACGGGCACGCTGTGATCGACCAGACCCTGAGGGTTTGGGTGATTCCGAAAACCCTCTTCAGTCGGCGTCCGCCGGTTCATCGCGAAACCCGCGCGGGCAAAACTGTAGGTCAAATCGGCGGGCTCCATCGATTCCAGCGCCTGACCAATAATCTCGACAATTTGGCTGGCGAGCTTGTCAAAATACGCCTGAGCCGAGTCGCGACCGTAGGCTGGCCCGCAGTGCGTGTGCGATGCGTTCATCAGCAGCTGCTCGGACTTGAGGCCGTGTTTCTCCTCGACCTCAGCCGCAACGCGCTCCCGCAAACGCGCGATGATCCCGATCAAATCGGTCGTCACGATCACGACTCGATTTCCGCCCGCGTCCTCGATCGCCAACGCCTTCGCGAACAGATCTTGCTCGGTTCCCTCAGACGGCTTGTCTTTGCGGTTGCCGTAGCCGGACATCGGCATCGGTTCCTCCGGCGTGATCTTCGCCGTGGCGACGCCAGCCTTCCAATCCTGACCTGACGCGAAAGTTGAAAAGCCGAAAACCAGGAGAATTGCGAGTCGAGCGATCATTGCTCAGATCACGCAATCCTCAGGCCGAGTCTCTCAGAGCTCTATTAGAGTTCGAAATAGAAAACCGCGTAAGCCGAGGCTTCCATTTCCTCAAAGTGCATGTGCCGCTTCCGAGCATGCTCGCCCCAAGGTTCGGTGATGATCACTTCTTTCAAATCCGAATTGATCCCGGAAACCACGGATGCGTGCGAGGGCGAGCCTTTGTCCTCCCGATTCGGCCAGTTCGTCTTTTCCGCGTCCGACGCAGCCGGGAGAATCGCGTTTGGATCCTCGGCAACCGTCTTGGCAAACCGATGATGCGCCTGCTCACGAGCGTAGGTCACGCGGCGCCAGACGACGACCGGCATGCCCGCTTCGAGCGCCTTCTGAACCTTGCGGGCATCGAACCTCGACGACACCGTCGCTTTCATCCCGACTTCCTCAGCCGCGGCGTGGTAAATTCCGAAAATGTTGCTGCCCTTCGCGCTGCCGGTGTTCTGCAAATCGGCTCCAGCGATCAGATCTTCCGGATGCATCCGCAAACCATAATAGTGAGCCGCCATCGCCAGCGAGTGGACTCCGCAGAACGGCGTGTTGCCCTGCGTGTACATCGGAATGCCGTCGATCATGAGATCTCCGCGCTCGTTGTTCGTCACATTTTTAACGAGCAAGGCAGCACGCTCGCGATCGCTCATCGCCAGCAGCTGCTGGTCCGCGAAACTGCCGACAACCCGGTCCTTTCGCATCACGTGAATCGAGATCGAATGATTCTCGCGAGTCGCCAGGCGCAGGACGAAATCATCGACTTCGTAGTCCATGAAAACGCTGCGAAGCAGGTGGCTGCGGCCGATGACGGTCTGCTTCCCAGAGCCTACGCCCTTTTCGATCGTCTCGCGCAGCACGCGGGAGATCCGATTGTAGTGCGAGCCGAATTCCGAACGTCTCTCGCTGCCGGCCTGACGCTCTTTCTGAGTTTTCTCGCCACCCAGTTTGAATCCGAAAAACGAACCGGCATCCATATACGTAATCGACATTTCGCGCAGACCTTCGTCATCGCTGTAGGCGTAAATCGCGGTCGGAACCCCGCCGAGCACGACAGGCATTTCGGTCATACGTTTGACCGTGGTCCCGTCGAGCGCCGGCTGGTCTTCCCAGGGACCAGGGAACTCGTTTTCCAGCCAGTTGTCGTTGTCGAAAAACTCGCGGGTGAGGTTCGCGTTGAACCGCGGGAAGGCGGGAATGACAGGGCCGAAAAATTGGCCGTTGCCGAAGAAGACGTTCGGGATCGCCGGAGCCGTGGGCGCGACGATGAGAGCAAGCAGAATCCCAAGCAGTAGTTTTTTCATGGTTCGGCAGTTTATCAAATTTCGCCCGGCCGAACAAGCCGCGAGTCTACTTTTTGCGACGCTGCGCAAACAGCCAATTCCAGAGCTCAGGATCCGCGTAAGCCGGGACCCACGCCAACTGGAATATTTTCCTGACGCCATTCTTCTTCGATCAATCAATTTTGTCCCAGATCCATGCAATCGCGTCGAAGCCATCCGAAACTGCATCCATGAAATTCCCACCGAACAATAACCGAATTAATGCGTAAGCTAAAATCAAGGGGGTTCCAACCAGATACATAACCGGCAGAACAATAAAACTGAGAAGTATTTCCAATAGAACCGATCCAATCATCCAGGTTTCAATTCAGACCAGCACGCGCATCCATCAATCTGCGCGATCGTCTGAGTCCTTCCAGACAAATCGCTCGCCCACGGGCAACGGACGCCGCTTCAACAGCTCGTCCAATTTTCCGGCGCGACGCAGGTCTTCATTATTTTGAAGAATCCAAGCATCGTAAGCAGCCGCCGTCATTTTTGGCGGCTTGCTTGGAGGGACATTAAAGTCCGGCAGATCGAAATCGAGAGGCATCTATTTTTCCGGTCGTGGTAGCTTGGAAAATATATCGGCAGGCCCGAATCGGCGACAGGTTTCCTCCAGATCGTCAGCGCTTAATTTATCCGGATTTGCGCGGATCAACTCATGAATATCATTGAGATCCTTCAGCTCTCTGAGGGCGTCGTTTTTGATTGCATGAAGTTTTAGCGCGATCAAACCAAGGAGCCCGGGCGTTTGGACGCGGACGTCGAAAAGGACTGCCTCAACCGAATCGGCGGCAAGCTTCGTGAAGGTGTCCCCAGCCACAAACAACACATCGATTGGAATTTGCCCTGCGGAGCTGAGATATTTCGCGCACAGCTCGTTTTGCCCTTCTTTACGATACCTGAAACCCCTCAGCACGCGGTCGAGCGCTTCCTCATCGGATTCATCAAGCAGCAAATCCAGATCGAGCGTTTGCCGGGAATAACCATGCGCTTGCACCGCGTAACCACCGATAACAAGCGGAGTGAGTTCTCGTAGAATCGATTTAATTACCTCCTTCATCCCCGACCCTCCTCATACATCTTGAAAATCCCGCTGTGATCGACCTCGCCCATCCCGCGTTCGTCGACCATCTCTTCCCACAGTTCGACATTCCGGCTTAGCATCGGCAAATCGAGATCGAGATCGCGCATCAACTGGCGCGCTTCGCGGACGTCCTTCAGCTGGTAAGTCGCTCGGCCGCCTGGCTCGAAATCTCCGTTCACCATCCGCTCGCCGTGCTCTTCAAGCAGACGGCTCTCGGCGAATCCACCGCGGATCGCATCGCGCACTTTCGCTGGATCGACGCCTGCGGATTTTGCTAATGTCAGGGCCTCCGCCAACGCGGCGACGCCGATGCCCACAATTGTCTGATTGGCCAGTTTCGTGATCTGCCCAGCGCCGACCGGACCGAGATGCGTAATCTTCGCGCCCATCACTTCGAGAATTGGCTTAGCTCTCTCGAAGTCCGCCTCACCGCCGCCCGCCATGATCGCGAGCGACGCCCCTTCCGCTCCGAACTGCCCACCCGAGACCGGCGCATCGACCCAGCCGCCGCCTAACGCTTTCACCTTTTCGGCCCACTCGCGCGTTTTCGAAACACTCGTCGTGCTCATGTCGATCACGAGCGTTCCAGGCTTCAGCGTGCTCGTTAAACTTTCCGCAACGGCCTCGACCGCCGGCGTGTTCGTCAGCATCAGCACGATCACTTCGCCCGGGAGTTTCTCAGCGACCTCAGCCGAAGAATCCGCGCTCGCGACGCCCGCCCATTCGCCCAGCTGCTGCTGGATCACGCCCTGGCTGCGATTGTGAATCGTCAACGCCGCGCCTGCCGCATGCAGATGCCCGGCCATCGGCTTGCCCATCACGCCGAGCCCGATGAATCCAATGCGTTGTCCCTGAAGAGGTTTGTCCATCCCTGTCAGTGAACCGAAATCAGCCCGTCGTAAACCGCCTTTTGAGAGGCTGTGATTGCTGATTCCGTTTTCGATGATAACCTCACAAGTCCAAAATGAAAATTTCGGGACAAGATCTTATCGAGGCGGGTTGGGCAGAAGAAGCGGACTTCACGCCGATGTTTGCGGAGTTGAAACTTCTGGCAGAACGAGGAATCACCGAGCCGAAATATGCGCTGAAGCTGTTGGCGCGGAAGTTTCCGAAGGACCGGCATCTAATCGAAATGCGAAACGAGCCTGCGCCGTTTTCGGAAGCGATCGAGGCGGAGACGGAGGTCGATGAAGAGAACATCGGTAAGGTGCGGCGGTTCATGCGTGACCTGATGCGGTGTCCGGTCGTGGAGGCCGGATCGATCATGCCTGACGCGTGTCCGGCGGGAAACCAGCCAGCTACGATTCCTGTCGGCGGCGCAGTTGCGGCGCGGCGTGCGATCCTGCCAGGCGGACACGGGCACGATATTTGTTGCTCGATGTTCGCGACGTTTTTCACCTGCGATCGCGATACCGACGCGATGATGGATCACCTGGTTGATTCCACGCGCTTCGGGCCAGGTGGGCGGCCGCGCGAAGATCTGGTTCATCACGAAGTTCTGGATGAGCCGATCTGGCAGAACAAATTTCTCGCGGGCTTGCGCGATCACGCGGTGATGCACATGGCTGATCAGGGTGATGGAAATCACTTCGGATACATCGGTAAAGTCGAGTTTTCGGATGAGGCCTTCGACCGAGTTGACGCGGCCGGGCATCAGCAGCTGCTGGCTCCGCTTCGCGGGAAGGGTGAGGTTTTTGCGCTGGTGACGCACCACGGCTCGCGAGGGCTCGGCTCACAACTTTACCGGCGCGGAATCAACGCGGCGATCAAACAAACCGCGAAGATCGCGAAGGGAATTCCGGAAGCCGCCAGCTGGCTGTCGATCGACACGCCAGAGGGCGAGGCTTACTGGGAGGCGCTGAGCTACGTCGGGCGTTGGACGAAGGCGAATCATGAGAGCATCCACGCGCGTTTTCTGGAACGCGCGGAGGGAACGCGGCTGATGGATTTCGGTAACGAACACAATTTTGTGTGGCGACGCGGCGATCTGTTTTTGCACGGAAAAGGCGCGACGCCCGCCTGGACGGATGAGCAAGGCCGACCGCTGCTGGGTTTAATTCCGCTAAACATGGCGGAGCCGATTCTCATCGTGCTCGGTCGCGACAACGCCGAGCATTTGTCTTTCGCGCCGCACGGTGCCGGGCGGAACGTTTCGAGGCGCAGTTTCATGAAGCAATTCAAGCGTGACGACGGAAACTACGACACCGCCGCGATGGACCAAATGCTTCAGCGCACAACGGAGGGGATCGATGCGCGCTGGTACCTCGGCAAACCGGATTTGTCCGAATCACCAACCGGCTACAAGCCCGCAGCGCAGGTCCGTACCCAGATTGAGAAGTTTCAGCTCGCCGACATTGTCGCCGAAATTCAGCCGTTGGGTTCCGTCATGGCCGGCAGTGCTCCGAAGCGTGGCGAAGAGCCTTTGACGCCGAAACAAGTGCGGCAGATCCAGCATCGTGCGGATCGGCGCAAACAACGCCAGCACAACCGCGGTGGAGACTGGGAAGAAGAAAATATGTAAGAAGGACCGGAAGGCTTCGTCTGTTCTCACATGAAGCCGATCCTTTTATATATTATTCTAGCCACCGCGCTCACCACCAGCGCCAACGCCGGTTGGCGTGAGGATTATTCGAATCTTCTTCAGAAATACGCCACCGCAGAAGGCGTCGACTACGCAAACTGGGCATCCAACTCGACTGATAAAGCGCTTTTAAAGAGCGTTGTCGATGCGATTGCGGAAGAGATCCCGTCAGGCAGTCGAAACGACAAACTGGCTTATTATATCAATGCCTACAACGCTTGGATTCTATTCTACTTCGTTGATGATCATCCCCGCGAGAACAACAACGCGATAAAACGTGGGATTTTCTTCTCATCGAATGGACCGGTGATCGCAGGCAAGAAGACTAGCTTCTCAAAACTAGAAACAGATGTGATTCGCGCTGGATTCAGCGAACCCCGAATCCATTTCGCTTTGAATTGCGCGAGCCGAAGTTGCCCACCGTTATTGGATCGCGCTTACTCAGGCGCAAACCTGGACGCCGAACTAACCGCCCAGACGGAAGACTTTCTTAATAACAATAGCCTTGGCCTGCGACTGAGCGGAAGCGGGAAAACCGCTTACATCTCGGAAATATTCAAATTCTTCGCTGAGGACTTTGACGACGTTAAGACGTTTATCAATCAATTCCGAGATGCGCCGCTTGGACCGGAAGTGAAAATTCGATTCCAGGATTATGACTGGAGCCGAAACGACGCGAGTTAACTCGACTACCGAATCTGGCCAGTTCCGCGAAGGAGATATTTGTAGCTGGTCAATTCTTCCAACGCCATCGGTCCTCGAGCGTGAAGCTTGTCGGTGCTGATTCCGATTTCCGCCCCGAATCCGAATTCCTCACCATCACTGAATCGTGTGGAGGCGTTCAGATAAACCGTCGCCGAGTCGATTTCATTCAGAAATCGCTCGGCGGCTTCATAGTTTTTCGTGACGATGCAATCGCTATGACGAGAGCCATGCGAATTGATGTGATCGATCGCACCGTCAAGATTCTCTACTATCTTAACCGCCAGGATGAGATCGAGATACTCGCTCGTCCAGTCCTCTTCAGTCGCCGGCGTTACAAATTCCGCCCCTAAGATGGAAAACACCTTTTGATCGCCTCGCAATTCTACGCCAGCATCGATCAACGCCTTGCCGCCATTCTGTAGAAACTCTTCGGCCACATCCTCGTGGATCAGCAAAGTTTCAAGCGCGTTACAAACTCCCGGCTTCTGCGTCTTCGCATTGACCGCAATTTCCTTCGCCATTTCCAGATCGGCGTGCTTATCGATGTAGGTTGCGCAGATTCCATCGTAATGCTTGATCACGGGCATCCGCGCTAACGACACCACGCGCTCGATCAAGCCGGCACCGCCTCGAGGAACGATCAAATCCAGATACTGATCCATTTCAGCCATGTGCTGAACGCTTTCTCGATCGGTGAACGGGATCAGCTGGACCGCGTGCTCCGGCATCCCGGCTGCGAGGCCTCCTTTGCTCAGCGCCGTCGCGATGGCTGTGTTCGAGTGGAACGCTTCAGAGCCACCACGCAGAATCGTGGCGTTTCCGGCTTTGAAACACAGAACAGCTGCGTCGCTCGTGACGTTCGGGCGTGATTCGAAAATAATCCCGATCACGCCGATCGGAACGCGCTTCTTCTGGATGTGAATTCCGTTTTTCGGCATCCAATCGCGGATGATTTCGCCTACCGGATCGGGCAGTGCCGAAACCTGGCGAATTCCGTCAGCGATCGCGGAAATACGGACCTCATCCAGCCTAAGCCGATCGACCATGGCCTTGCTCAGACCTTTCTCTTCGGCGCTCGCGATGTCCTTGGCGTTTGCGAGAAGGATTTCCTCCTTTGCCGCCAGCAGCTGCTCAGCCATGGCGAGAAGAATTTGGTTCTTGTCGTCAGTGCTAAGCTTGACGAGTTCGAGCGCGGCGGCTTTGGCCTGCTTGCCCAGCTGAAGGACTTGTTCTTTGAGATCAGACATTTTTTCGGGGGGCGAATCTCGTGCCAAATCCGCCGCCTGCAACAAGCTCCGGCAACTGCTCGGGCTCCAGGCCGCTAGCGATCACGGTTTCGATGCCGGCATCGAGCGCAATGCTGATTGAATCGAGCTTCGAGCGCATGCCGCCAACCGAAAATTTGCCGACCGAGTCATCGGCGTAGTTCAAGACTTCATCCAGATTTTCGACCTTTCGAATGATGTCGTCTTCGTCTTCGGCATCGGGTCCGCGAAGTCCAGGGACGCTAGTCAAGACAAGCAGGAGGTCCGCGTCGATCATTTTCGCCACGCGCGCGGAAAGCTGGTCGTTGTCACCGAAGCGGAGCTCAAAAACCGCGACCGAATCGTTTTCGTTGATGATCGGCACGACTGAATCGAGACCCAGCAGCTGCTGGAGAGTGTTTCGAACATTTTCGCTCCGTTTTTCGACTTCGAAATCGTCGTTGGTCAGAAGCAGCTGAGCCACGTTGAAGTGCGCGTTTCGAAAACCACTATCGTAAGTCTGCATCAACCGCGCCTGCCCGACAGCCGCGCAGGCCTGAAGCAAAGCGACCTCCTCGGGACGGCCTTCGAGATCAAGCGCGCTCATGCCAGCTCCCACGGCACCACTTGAAACCATGACAATCTGATGGCCGGATTCCTTGAGGTCCGCTACGGACTGAATCAGTCGGCCCATCATCGCATGGTTCAGCGCACCGGATTCCGGGCGAGTTAACACGCCTGTTCCGACTTTAATGACAACCCGTTTGGTTTTATCGCTCATTCGTTTGAAGGGCGGGAAAATTCCTTGCCTCTGAGCAAGTGTAAAGTAGTGTTTGCGCCCGCAGCGAGGCAGCTATGCACCCATAGTAAAACGGATATTACATCGGTTTCCGGAACCGAAGGTCCAGGTTCGATTCCTGGTGGGTGTACCACCTCATTTTAAGAATTCCATCAAGCCGCCTTCTTCGGCAAACCCTCCGGAAATCGCGAGGAGGATGAGAACAACGCCGTTCAGCACGACGGCAACGAGGGTGAAGATCCCCCAGAACTGCCAGAATTTTCGGTGCTCGATCAAGGCTTTGTAGAGCGCGTTTGGCGACCGAGTGACCGCGAACTGAGTGCAGGAATCGCCGAAAACCATCAGCCTCGTCGCCGGGTAGATCGCGAGGAGCGCGTTGAACAGCAAGGCTCCGGCAACGATGAAGAGCGATGCATGCTGCTTGGAAAGCACGTCGGCTTTAGCGGCTGCCCAATAAATTGCGACGCCACAGACAGCGAGTGCGGCAAACGAAATTGCGAAGCCTAGAATCCCAAGAAAGCTCACCCAGCCTCGAGCCCCCTGGAGCGATGCGGTCATTCCTTTTGTGACTTTCATCGGTTAATCTGGATCAAGGTGAGGACTGCGCTTACGAGGATCAGGACGAGAATTCCGCCACCGAGCATTGCCCAGAATCCTCTGACATGAGCAAGGACGTATTCGAGATCATCCTCGCTTCGATATTTTTCCAATCGACTGATCCGGTTGGCGAAAAGGACCATTCGAATCGCAATCGTGACCGTTACGATCCCCGCCACGAGCCAGACTGCGGCGACTACGGCGCTGATCATCTGGCCGGTGGTCAGCGACCCGGATTCGTCTCCCGCGAAAGTTGTCTGGAGCGCCAAACCCATAAAAACGAGCGCAGTCGCCGTGCCGATAAAAAGAAGAACGCTGGCGACGATCACCCAGGCGCGAGTGCGAACGAGCTCGTCGATAATTTGCTCCGGGACGCCCACTCCGTCCGGCGAAACGAGATCCGGGATGTGGACGCCGGGCGATTCGGGAGCGGCGTGCTCTTCCCGAGCGGCAGGTTCGGGCCTCGGCCGACTGCGGGCCTTCTTTTTAACTGCAATGCGCTTCTTCGCCATTTTCTGCCTCAATAATCAATCGGATAAAGAATCCGGCCGCAGTTATCGCAGTTCGTGACCTCTTTCTCGGCCTTTGTTTTCTGGATAGTCCCCGAGGTAACTTTCATGTGGCAGCCTTTGCACTGCCCACTTTCCAGTGAAGCAACGGGATCGTTTTTCTTCTTGGAAAGCCGTTCATAAGTCGAAAGCACAACTGGATCCATCTTTCCAGTTTGGGCCTCTCGTTCGGCTCGAAGCTCCGTGATCTGGTTCTCGGAATTTTTCCGCCGCTCTTCCAATTGCGCCAATTCCTCGTCAACGAGCACCTGCGTTCTGGCGAGCCCAGCCTTGGCGGCCTCAAATTTCTCACCGAGATCCTCGCCAACCTGCATCAAATCCAGCTCCTTATCTTCGCGATCTGAAACCTCCTCTTCATAACGCTTTACCTCGTTTCCAAGGGCCTGATACTCTTCGTTCTTTTTCGTCTCGTACTGCTGATGCTTGAGCTTGAGGATCGTGTCACGCCGAGTTGCGATGTCCAACTCGAGAGTTTTCATCTTCATCTCATTCGCTTGATTCTCCGCTTTCAAATTCGCCACCGTTTCGGTATCGCCGTCGAGCCGCGCATTGGCGTTGGCGATCAGGCTGGGCATATTTTGCGCGAGATCTTTTTCCAGTTCCCGGATCTTCTGATCGCGGTCCTGAATGATCAGCAGGGTTTCGATGTCTGGAATCATGATTGAATTTGAGCGTAGATTCGAGCGATCTCAGTAAAGTTCAACCGGGGATCGCGCTCCATCTTCGGTGCTCGGGATTTTCGCCAGCGCCTCGCCGATCGTTGCCACTCGCAGATCCCAGATTTTTGCGTTGATGCGCTCAAATTCGCTCATCGACCACTTTTTGGGCGACGCCATTTTCTTTTTCGCCACCTCGATCCGGCGCAAGGCGTCGTCGAGGATCGGATGCGGCAGTTTTTCGATGTAGCCCTTCGCCTCTTCAACCATGTCGAGCCGATGACAGATCATCGCCAGATCGTTCCCAGCCTCGATCGCCAGTCGGATCGTATCCTCGAAGCTCACCTCGTTAAGAATCGCGCCCATGTCGAGATCGTCGGTCATGACGAGGCCATCGAAACCCAACTGATTTCTCAGCAGCTGCTGGATCACTTTATCCGAAAGCGAAGCCGGCCAGCGCTCCCGTTCGGCATCATAACATGGATACCAAGCGTGACCGATCATCATGCTGTCCAAATTCGGCATCAGCGCCTGGAACGGCAACAGCTCGTGCTCGGCCATCTCTTCGGCCGTCTTGTTGATCACAGGAAGCGCGTGATGCGGATCGACTTCGGCTTCTGAATATCCGGGGAAATGTTTGCCGCTGCTGAGGATCCCCTGGTCGCGCATCGCCTTGTTGAAAACGCTGGCGTTGTCGATCGTCTCCTTCGCCGTCATGCCCCAGGTTCGGCCGCGAAGCGAATTCGTTTCGTCATTTTGATATGAAATATCGAGCACCGGGCAGAGATCCAGATTGAAGCCGAAAAGTCGCAGAATCTCGCCCGTCAGCTGGCCGTGATCTTTGATCAGCTTGAGATCACCCTTTTCGCGGAGTTGCTGGGCGTTCGGCGGTTCCTGGCCGCCTTCGAGCATCCGCAAACGCGAAACGCGGCCGCCTTCCTGATCGATTGTAATAAACGGCTCGATGTCGCAGAGATCGCGCAGGTCGTCGATCAGCTTGCGCAGGTCCTCGGGTTTCTGGTCCTCGATGTTGCGCCCGAAGAGGATGAAGCCGCCTGGCTGGATGCGCTTGAAGCGGGCAGCGGTCTCCGAGTCGAGTTGTTTGCCGGGGACGCCGGTGAGGAGGAATTGGCCGAAATTCATGGAGGTAGACTTCGGCGTTTCGGGCTGAGCGGACAACCGGAAAAGTGAGCGGCGACCCCTTAAAGATCGGGATCCTCAAACACGACGGGCAAATCGCGCCGGGCGTGAATCACCCGGTGGATGTAGGCGTAATCTCCAATGATTTCGAAAAAGATCAGATAGATTGGAAACTTCAGATCTGGCTTCATCCGAACGTTCCCGTCCTCGGTGCGGTTCAAATAAGTCGGATGGGTCCCGAGGTCGGGCTGTTCGGCCAATCTGTGGAAAGTCGCCTCAATCGAATCGAGGACCCGGATTGCCGCATCCGGATTCCGCTTGCCTAGATACTCAGCGATCTCAACCAGATCCAATTCGGCGCGAGAGCTGCGCGAAATCTCAAGCATCGGTCAAAATGCTAGGCTTCGGCGGCATCCCTCGCCCGTTGGCGCAGCCGATCAAAAAAGTCAGGTTCGAGCGGAATCGGGCCCTCCGCCCGGGATTCGTCAAGAGACTTTTCCAGATCCGTGATCGAAACATCCGGGACCGGCTCATCAATCAGCACGGTAACGACAGCCTTCGCTGGCCCTTGGATGGGTTCAAGCAGCCGGACAGAACCGTCAGGTTCAATCGTCGCATCGACAGTCTTCAGGGTTGCAGACATGAGATCACGTTATCGCTGGTACCGTGAGAGTCCAGCTCGGCATTCCACGCCCGTCTTTACGCCCTCGAAGAGAATGAACTGCCAAGTTGGATACGCTTGAAGCGGGGGAGCAACTGGGATGATTGAACTCAGTCTCACACCACCACCCCTAACGCCTCCAGCAACTGCGGCTGATCCTGGAGGGCCAACTTCGCGATCGTCAGGAAATCGCTCATCCACTCATCGAGATCCTCCAGAGCGGCGTCGCGTTTCTCGGTCGCGTCTTGAGCTTCGCCGGTTTCCTTTTTCTGAAGGTCGCGGGCGTCGGCGACGGCTTTGACCAGAGTCTGGCCGTTTTCGAGGCTAGGCTGATCCTGACCAAACTTCGCAAAGGCGGCGAGAAGGGCGGGTGTGCTGCGGGCGTTCTGGTAAAACTGCTTCGCCTGCGTCAACCATTCGGCGAGTTTGCGAGCGCGGCGTTTGTCGGCACCGAGAGAAGTCAGAGCACCGCGATCATTCTTGAAGGCGACTCGTGCGATCTGGTAATGCACGCTCCAGAGACCGTCAGCAGCTGCTCGCGCGGATTCGAGGGAATCTGAGGCGGCGAACTGCTCGCCGTAATTTTTCTTCTGCTTCTCGTTGGCGGTATGACTTTCGAATGGCGACGCGTTGGAATGTGATCGTTCCGGTTGCGGTCGGAATTTCGCAATCGCTCTGAGTGGGATGGCGCTCGAATTCAAGTTGGGATTCGATTTGCCAACGTCACCCCGAATTGTCATCCCGAGCCTGCCGAGGGACCTCACGAGCGGGGGTTGGTGAACGTTGATCAATGGCGTCGGTCGCGCCTTCAGCGGAATTTGTGGCGTTGCACGAGTGTCAGGGCGTCAAACGTCATCGCGGAGGTCCCTCGGCAGGCTCGGGATGACAGCAATTGCTGGCGCTTGGTAGCGGAATTCGTGAAGAACTGTTGCAAAACTCGTCGGAGTCTCCCCAAACGGACTTGGAAGTCCGTTCTCCAATCAAGTTTCGTCAGGGAAATCAATCGTGGCTTCGGGCGGAGACCGGATGTCCGCATCCGGCTTCAAAGTTTTTGCAACAGTCTGTGGCGAATTCCGCTACAACTGGATCGGGGACGCGTGATACGGTGATCCCATCGATTTGAATTCCGACGCTAAAATCCACTTTCGCGAGATCCGAATCAGCGACCTGTCGTTCATGGAGGAGATGCTCTTCATCGCGCTCTGGGATCCACCGGAAAAGCCACGACGTCCGCGCGCCGTGCTCGCTGATCCGCGAATCCGGAAGTACGTCGACGATTGGGGGCAGCCTGGAGACGTCGGCTTCATCGCCGAGATCGAAGGCGTCAGGGCCGGAGCGGTCTGGTGCCGGAACGTGCCTTGCCTAACGGAGGAATTCGCCGATTTGCCGGAGCTTGGAATCGGGCTGTGTGAGGATTTTCAGAACACGGGACTCGGCACTTCGCTGATGCGGCAGTTGCTGATTGCGGCTCGGGCTGAGCACCCGGGGATCCGCCTCGGCGTGCATCCGGAAAACGCGCGCGCAATTCGGCTCTACGAAAATTTCGGCTTCCAGGTTTATGCTCAGCAGACTGGTCAGTACCCTCAGATGGTCCTGGTTTTCGAAACGGCTTAGTGCAGTGCGCTGGTGCATTCGACCATCTCTAAACTGACGGATAACAAAGTTCCCTTGAGGCGCGTAGCGCCAGTAATTTGAATGGCCGTGGTCGCAGGCGAGCCTGAGCGAGACAAGGCCACGGAATCTGCACCCAAAACATATAAGCCGTGTATCGCCGCTACGCGGCTTATGAATTTTTTCTCACTCCGACCGTGGCCTTGCCTCGCAAGCTCGCCCGCGACCACGGCTATTCAAGTTAGAGCGCTACGCGCCTTCTTATCCGTCAATTGAGACTTGCCTGAAAACTAGATCAGCTCCGAAATCACCTGGCCGCCCTCGGTTACGATCGGCATCGGCCGCCCGTCAGGCGTCGTCCAATGCGTCTTCTGATCGATTCCAAGATGCTGGTAAACCGTGGCCGCGAGGTCTTGCGGACGAACTGGGCGGCTCGCGATGTCGTAACCTTTTCGGTCAGTGCTTCCGATCACCTGACCGTGATTCATCCCGCCGCCGGCCATGATCATGGACATGACTCGCGGCCAGTGATCGCGACCAGCGTCTTTGTTGATCACCGGACCTCGTCCAAATTCGCCCATCATCATAATCAGCGTTGTGTCGAGCAAACCGCGCTGCTCCAGATCGGTCACCATCGCATTCAGCGTGCGGTCGACACGCGGAAGAAGTGGCTTGAGGCCTTTCTCGATTCCGCCCCAACGGACTTTCTCGCCGTGATGATCGAAGTAGCCCCAGGCACCGCTGACGAGCACGAAAGTCACCCCGGATTCGACCAACCGCCGAGCCATGAGCGCTTTCTGACCGATGCTGTCTTTTCCATAAAGCTCGTGCATCGCCTCCGGCTCTTCAGCGACGTTAAACGCGGCCTGCGCTTTGCCGGAAGTCAGCATGTCGAAGGCCTGATGCGTGTACTCGTCCGCCGCCTGAACCGCCGCGCTGCCGTCAACCTTGCTCTTGAAACCGTCCAGCAGCTGCTGGAGTTCACGGCGATCGCCAACGCGATCGATCGAGAGCCCATCGGGCATTTTCAGCTGACCTTGAAGCTCAGCCCCGTTCACCGGCTCGTACGACGCGCCCATGTGGCCGGAACCCCAAACGTCCGAAGTCCAGCTGTTCGCGAGGCCGACGAAACCGGGCATTCCCGGTGAATTCGGCCCGCGGAATTTCGCCGCAACCGCGCCCATCGAAGGATAGCCGCCACCGTCTTTGCCGTCGTTCGTGCGGCGGGCGAGCGGATTGCCAGCCTGCATCGTGATCGGCGTGTGGTTGCTGGAACTGCAATCGACCGATCGGAGGATCGTCAGTTTGTCCATCAGCTTAGCTGTGAGCGGAAGGTGCTCGCAGACCCGGACGCCAGGCAGTTTCGTCGGGATCGTGCCGAACGGCCCACGAATTTCGCTCGGCGCATCCGGCTTAGGATCCCACATGTCGATGTGGCTCGGGCCGCCGGAGAGCCAGAAAAGGATGACGCTGGTTTTCGGCTTGTCGCTCGCGGACAGAACCGTGGGGAGCGAAGCGCCAGCGAGACCAGCGAGACCGGTCTGGAGGAATCCGCGTCGCGAATTCCCAAACCGGATCGTGTCGCCGTTGACCGGGCTGAAAAGCGGCGCGATGCCGCCTGGATCAATAAAGCTCTCAGGGCGTGCGTGTTGCATGCCCCAAGAGTGAGGTTTCGGCCCGCAAAGTGCAAGGCGTAAAAAGCGCTCGGCGATCTACTTGATCCCGACCATCTGAACGCGGAAAATCAGCGCGTCTCCGGGCTTGATGACACCGCCTGGGCGAGGATTCTCGCCGTATCCGAGGTTGGAAGGCATGTAAATCATGACCTCGCCGCCGACTCCAGTGAGCTGGACACCTTCAGAGAATCCAGGAACAACTCCCGAGACTCCGAATGTTGCCGGCTCGCCGCGATCGAACGAGCTATCGAACTTCGTTCCATCGATCAAAGTGCCTTCGTAATGAACGGTAACCGTTCCAGTCGGAACCGCTTTTGCGCCTTTGCCTTCTTTGACGATCTTGTAGTGAAGACCGGATTCAGTCTTTTTGATCTCAGGATCTTTGGCGAGTTCGATAAAGAACTTATCCGTCTCTTTCGACGCTTCCTTTGCCGCCAGCGCTTGAATCTGCATATTCCGCGCCTGGAGATATTCGTCCATCGCGGTGAGGGCTTCCTTCTTCGATTCCATGTCCTCGTCGCCAACGGCTCCCTCTTGGAAGCCCTCAATGAACAACGCCAGCTCCTCTGGCGTGAACTTCATGGCTCCCGCGGTCTGCTTTGCGACCATCCAGCCGAAATTCTTGATCGCTTCGGGATTCGAGGCGATTCCGGCGGGCTCTTCCGCAGCGGGTGCTTTGGCTGTTTCGGCTGCTGGATTCTGAGCAGCTGCTGGGTTGCTTGATAACATAATTCCTACGGCTGCGATGCCGACCGACAAGATCACGAATTGGTCTTTCATCCGCCTTTATTAGAGCGAGTCGACCAAAGGTCAAATCAGGATCTGAGCAAATCCTCAGGTAACCGGCGATAATTCCGGAATCGGCTTGCCGAATGGCAGAATCGGCATCGGCAGGCCAGAACGATCGTGAAGCGACTGCTTGTAGTCGATTCCAAGGTGCTGATAGACGCTCGCCCAGAGATCGTTCGGGCTCATGACGCGTTCGGTTGGGTATTCTCCTTTGCTGTTGGTCGCGCCGATGACTTGGCCGGTCTGCATTCCGCCGCCCGAAACCAGGACCGACATCGCCTTCGCCCAGTGATCGCGGCCAGGCTGCATCACGCCGGTTTGAGTCCCGCGTCGAACGGTGATTTTCGGCGTGCGGCCGAATTCGCCAGTCGCGACGAGGAGAACTTTGCGGTCGAGCCCGCGATTGTAGAGATCTTCGATCAACGCTGAGAGCGCCTGGTCGTACATCGGGAGGCGCCACTTCGCGTCGTTAAAAATGTGGGCGTTCACCGCGTGCGAATCCCAGTTGTAGGCGCCGTGTTTTGGGGTCGTCCCGCCCGGGTGTTCCCATACGGTCGTCACGAAACGCGCGCCAGCTTCAACGAGCCTTCGAGCCATCAGACCGCGCTGACCATATCGATTAAACCCGTAGCGCTCGCGAGTTTCCTTTGATTCCTGAGTCAGATCGAACGCGTTGCGAACTTCCGGGTTCATCAGCATGTCCATCGCCTGCTGGTTGAACGAATCCATCGCGTCCATCGAGCCGGTTTTGTCGACGTTTCGCTTGAGCCGATCCATCCCCTTGAGCATCGCCAACCGGTCATCGAGGCGGTCGGCCATTTCCTCCTTCACGCCCAGATTATCGACTTTGAAATTCGGTAAACTCGGATCACCGGCAACCGTGAACGGAACGTGCGAGGGTCCAAGGTAGGCGGGTCCCATCGCGAACGTGTCAACCGCCTGGCGTCCGGCGTCGACGATGTTCACGCAGCTCGGCAAACCCGGCTGACCCGTCTCGATCATTTTTTTAACAATCGTGTTCACCGCCGGCGCGTCGTTCACTGTGCCTGTCGGCGTTTTCGGAACGCGCCCCGTCATGAAGCGTTTGTGACCGCCGCCGTGGTCGTTGAAATTGTGGCAAATCGAGCGGATGAGCGTGAATTTATCGGCGCACTTCGCGTGCATCGGCAGCAATTCGCCGACCTCGATCCCAGGCACATTCGTCGGGATCGGACGGAAATCGCCACGGTACTCCGAGGGCGCCTCCGGCTTCATGTCGTAGGTCTCCATGTGCGGCGGGCCACCCGGCAGCCAGACGAAAATCACCGAAGTGTCCTTCATCTCATCGCCAGCAGCTGCTGCCTCGGCCCGGTAACGCATGAAATCGGACATTCCCAGCCCCATGACGCTGAGACCCCCGACTTCGATGAAACTGCGACGGCGGAGTGGGCCCGAACAACGGGATTTTTTGGAATCGGATTTCATGCGGAAAATGCGGAGTGGCTCATCTTAAACACCGAACATTTTCTCGTGAAATTTCAGCCAGATCCGGGTTCAGCGAAACGGATTGCGAATCGTGACGCCACGAATCGTCTGCCCGCCCCCCAGATCTTCTGAAAACATTTCGTGGCAGCCTGCGGTCTCTGCTGCTGCGACGACGAGGCCGTCCCAGAACGAAATCTGATTGAGGATGCTCCAATCAATCCCTTCATCGATCATCACTGGCGTCACCTGCACGATGTCGAAAATCTGGAAATCACGAATGTGCGGCTTCGCGTTCAGGGGCTCGATCCCGAGTTTCCGCGTCGCCGCCGAATAGAATTCCTGCAGAATCTGAGTCGAAATCACGCCTGTCCGATCCCTTGCGAGCGCGGCGATCAACTGGAGCGCTCTTTCGCGTTTCTGAGCATCGGCGGAATCGACCGAATAAATCAGCACATTGGTGTCGATGAACGTTTTTGCCGCCATGACTCAATGACGGTAAAGATCTGATCGAACGATCTTTTCGCCTCCTGAGTTGCCGGTCGAATCACGAAGGCGCTCGACCATTTCGTCGACTACGGCGTCCGGTTTCGAAGTCGTTTCATCCAGAAGCTGCCGAAGGAGCGCGTTCAGGCTCGTGCCTCGCGAATCCGCGTAGCGGCGACCGCGAACGAGAAGTTCATCATCGATTGAAAGGGTGACGTTCGCCATTCCACAGGATATGTGGGCACTTAAAACTTGTCAATTTTGTGGCGACCGTCTCGGCTCAATCCAGATCGACGTATTTCTGCCGACAGATCACGATCGCTTCGAGCATGTCCTCGGCTTCTTTGCGTCGACCGTCGTCCAGACTTGAAGCCATTCGGTTGTGACGGCGGAACAGGAGGGCCAAATGACGCTTGATCTCGTCGCGAGTCATCCCCGGTCGAATCCCACACATCATTTCCGGCGAAGTGGAAAATTCCGGCCCTCCGATCGCGCCGGGCGCGTTCGTAGGCTTACTCTTTTTAGAGCCAATTGCGTTTTTCAGTCTGCTAAGAAAACTCATGGTTTCGTTCAACATTGTTCCAGGGTGTTCGTGGTTGAGGGGGGACGAAACGGACGAACAAATTACGCGGAACGCGGCTATTTCTCACTCGATGCGGATTTGCTTTAAGTACGAAGATTTGCGTTCGATATCGATATCAGAAAGGACTCCTTCACCGGCGTATTCGATATCGACTTCTTTGGATTTCCCGGAGTCTTTATCGATGATCCGGGCGCTGACCCGCTGATTCTCATCATAGGTGTAAGCAACGGTGATTTCGCAGCCTGCCGGGCGGTTTGGCGGCACGTCGAGCGAGATTTTTCCGATGATGTCGACGTACTTCGGATCGGTGTCCTCGCCTTGGGTGACTTCAACTTCGATCAGCGTTTCGTTGTCTTCGCTGGTCATGTAAGTCTGGCTCATCGCGCATGGAATCGGCGTGTTCTTGGGAATCACGATCGAATTCTGGAACTTCCCGGCACCACTTTTGGCGTCTTCGATAATCGCCAGCGTGCCGTAGCCGTGGTTGCAGACCTCGGAGATTTTCCGGTGATTTTTCGCGAACAACGCAGCTCCAAGCGCGACGCATTCGTCGACGTTTCCGCAGGTCATCGGCGGGTAGCCAAACATCTTTTTCAAGATCTCCTGAACCTTGGGAATTCGCGTGCTGCCTCCAACGAGAACCACATGATCGATATCGCGCTCGGTCAACCCGACCGAATCGAGAGCCTGCTCGACCAGCATGACCGTCCGAGTCAGAAGCCTCGAAATTGACTCCTCAAACGCCTCCCGTGTGATTTCAACCCTGGCGATCCCATCTTCGTCGTTACCGATCGTCTCGCTGATCTGCCGAACCTTCGAAAGCATCCGCTTGGCGTCTTCCGCAACGGAAAGAGCCCGCCGCCGCTGGCGTTCGTTAACGAAGAGTTCGGCGCGGTTTTTCTTCTGGTACTCCTGGGCGAGAATCTTCAGCAGCTGCTCGTCGAAATTCGTTCCGCCGAGGTGCCGAGCACCCTCAGAAAGCAGGATGTCGATGTTGCCATCGATCACTTCCAGAATCGTAACGTCGAGCGTGCCGCCACCCAAATCGTAGACCAGAACCCGGCCTTCGATCTGCTTCATCTGGGCGTAGTAAATCGCGGCCGCCGTCGGCTCGTTCACAATCCGGCTGATGTTCAGTCCGGCGATTTTGCCCGCTGTGATCGTGTTCTTTCGAGCTAACTCATTAAAATTAGCCGGAACGGTGATCACGACATCGCCGACAGGCCCGATGATCTGCTCGCAATCGCGTTTCAGTTTCGCCAGAATCAGCGCAGAAATTTCCGTCGGCGACCACTGCTTATCATCGATCTCAAAGTGGTAACGCGGATCGTCCATCATGCGTTTGATGTTGTGAACCGTTCGAGACGGATCACCGCCATCGCGCGCAGCTGAGCCAACGAGTTTGATCCCGTCGTGATTGTCAAAGTAGACCACCGACGGCGTGAGGCGCTCCCCATCCGTGTTCGGCACGATTTCCGGATTCCCATCCTCGCGGACGTAAGCCAACGCGGAGTTGGTCGTGCCAAGGTCGATTCCAATATACTCAGCCATAATTCGCAGTTTCCAGGTTGATCAGAAAAATCAGAGAGCGGTGTTTTTCCGTTCGTTTACGGATTCGAAGTGATCACATCCGCTTTGCGCAGGATGATTTCGCGGCCGTCTTCTTCGAGATAAAGGTAACCCCGACGCAACGTCTCCACGATTTTGGTGACGTTTTTGGGGCGATCGCTTTTCGTTTCAACGATCTTGATCAGGCGGCGACTCTTGAGGTCAATCCGGTGCCCGGCATCAAAATCGAACGGTCGCACCGACTGATTTCGCAGGGTATCGAACAGCGCTTCACGCAGCGTGCCCATCTGATCGGCGATGTCGCGCTCGCCCGGTTGATCCGAACGACGATATTTCGCGATCAGATCCTCGAGAAGGTCGATCCGCCGCAGCAGCTCGGACGCGAAAACCTGGATCGTTCCAGATTCCGGCGACGTCGCGTTCAAAAGCGTCTCCTGGCGATCCTGAAGAAGCGATGTGCGTTCCTCGAGTTTTTCCAGGTCCCTCTCTTTCGTTTCGACCTCTTCTCCAACGGTCTGAAGCCGATCTGACTTGGCCTCCAGTTCGCGGATCCGGTGCAGCAGCTGCTCCTCGCGTTCTTCGAAATCCCTGACTTCGTCCTGGCGTTTTTCCAGCTCCGAAGTCGCACGCCCGATCGCCCCCTGCTTATCTTCAACTTCCCGCGTCAGCGCCGAAATCTGCTCAGCACGTTGGTTCGCCTCCTCAATGTCTTTGAGCTTCGTCGCGAGCTCGTCTTCGGCGTGTTTCCGCTTCTTCCCAAGCTCTGAGATTCGACTGAGTTGCGAGTCTTCCATTTCGCGTTGCTCAGACGTCGTTGAATCAACGTTAGTCCGGATCGACCGCAGCGAACCCTCAAGATCCCGCAACTCTCGAGCGCCAAGATCGATTCGCTCGCGCAACGACCGCTCGGAAGCTTCCAACCGATCGACCTCGACCTTCGTCTGGCGATGAGCCTCGTCAGCTTTGAGCCGCTGAGCCTCGATGTCTTCGTTGAGCAGCTTGACCGTCTCGTGGGATTGATCGATCTGCTGGTCCAGATTGTCGAGCTCCGCCCGCTTGTCGCGCAGCCACTTCTCGTGCTGTTCTTTCTCTTCTCGTAAGCCGCCCTTGGCCTTGATCAACTCGTTATTGCGCTCGTCGACCATGTCGCGCAGTTCCTTGAGGTGGTTCGTCAGCTCATCGACGTTTTTGCGTTTGTTAGCCAGCTCGCGGTCTCGTCCATCAAGCTCTGAAGCGATTTTTTCCTTCTCCAGCTCGATGTCTTTGACTTCCTGAAGCGTTTTTTTGCAGCGGTCCTCCTGCTCCGTCAGCTCGATCTCGCGTTCGCGAATCTTCGCCCTCGTATCGTCCAAGGTCGCTTCGACCGATCCATATTCGGACTTGATCAGTTTCAGAGTGCTCTGCTCGCGCTCGCGATCGGTCTGAACTTTCTGCAACTCCGCTTTAGCAGCTGCTCGCGCATCTTCGCGTTTCTCCTTCTCGTCCGAGAGGAGTTCTCGCTCCGAATTCAGGTCGAGTCGAGTCTTCGACATCGCTTCCTGCAACGTCTTCAGCTGATCTTCGACCCTCTTGATCTCGGTCTGCTTCTTCTCGTGATCTTCGTCAATCCGAGCGCAAACCACCGTAATCTCTTTGATGTGCCGCTCGCTCTCGTCAATTTCATGACGCAGATCCTTCGCTTGCAGTTCGAGCTTGTTGCGATCCTCCCGGATCTCAGCAACCTCGGCCTTGCGCTCCTCCATCGTCGATTCCTGCTCGGCGACCTCGTCCCGCAAATCCTCAAGCCGCTCCAACTCTTCTCTGTGAACGCTATCGAAATCTTCGACATCCGCCTTCGATCGGGCGAGCTTCTCGGTCAGGCGCATGACCTGATCAGAAGTCGACCTCAGCCGGCCATCTTTGATCGTCAACTCGTCGTCCAGCTCATCGATCCGATCCTGAATTCGTCGACGCGAGCCTGACAAATCATCGGCCAAGGCAACGACATCCTTGTTCGTCTCCTCAAGCCGCGAACGCTCCTTGCGGGCTGTCCCGATTTTCTCTTGGATCTCCGTCAGCTGCTTTCGATTGGTCTCAATCTCGGTGCGCAGCTTCTTCGATTCATCAAGGCTGTCCTTCGCCGTCAGCAACGCCTCCTCGGTCTCGGTCAGCACCGCGGCTTTCTTCTTCGCCTCAACCTCAAGCTCCTTGATTTCGGTCTGGAGTCCTTCTCGCTTATCAGCGTAGGAATCCATTTCTTCCCGGACCTCCTTGGCCATTTCTTCGGCGTGATCGCGCTCCTGCTGCGCCTTCGTTTGAGAAGACAAAAGCCCGTCTAACTTTTTCCGCTCTCCGTTGAGATCCTTGCGAAGTTGGAAGAGCTCCGAATTATCCCGCTCAAACGCGCCTTTCGCGTCCTCGAGATCATTCTTCGAGCGAATCGCCGCCGCTTCGGCCTCGTCCCGCTGGTTTTCGAACTCCTGAATCTCGGTCCGCAACTTCTGCCGTTCTTCGGCGAGTTCGTCCCGCTTCGTCCGCATCTCGTCGTAGACAACCCGGAATTGGTCGGCCTTTTTCTCCGCGACCCCCGACTTCTCTTCGGCTTCCCGGCGCTGAGATTCCAACGCCCGAGCTTCGCCCTGCAGCCGGTCGCGGCCCTGACGAAGTTGAGTCTGCTCACCCTTCAGATCGATGATTTCGTCGCTGATTTCCTGACGTTGCGCAAAAGCGAGGTCCCGATCCTTACGAGCATGCTCGATCTCGTCCTGGATCACGTGGTGTTCGTCCCAGAGCTCGTTGATTTTGGTTTCAACCTCGCGTCCCTCCGACGAAGTCTGAGTCAATCGCAACTCCCGCCCGCTCAACGTCCGCAAAGTCTTGCGAGTCGAATTGATGTCCTCGCGCATCACGGTGAGTTCGCGCTCAGTCGCCGCGATCTCGCCCTGATCCTTGTCCAGCTGAAGCTTCCGCGTCTCAACCTCACCCTTGAGCTGCTCATTTTCGTCAACCAGATCCGCGTTGATGCTGGCTGACGACTCGATGTCGTTTCGGACCTGCTCGAAGCGTTCTTCCTCCTTCTTCAGGCCGGATTCCGTGTCTTTCAGCTCCTGATTCAGCCGCTCAAGCTCCTTGCGGCGCTGGGTGATTTCCCGGTCGTGCTTGTCTCGAGTCTGCGCGTGCGCGGCGAGTTTTTCCTCGATGCTGACCAAATCTTTTTCGCGTTTCGCCAGCTGAGCCTCGAACTCCCGCATCTGCGAATTCCGGCGCTTGAGCTCCTCGTGCTCAATCTGCATCGCCTCGATCTCACGACGCATGCTGTCCTGTTTCTTAGCCGCTTTGGAGAGCTCCGCCAGCTGCTGACGCACCAGTTTCAACTGAGCCGTCTTCTCAGCCAGGTAGGATTCCAGCGCTTCAATTTTCTTCTCCCTCTTCTCGATCCCGCGGTTCGCCAGACGATCTCGCCAGGACAAATCCCGAGAATCCCCGCCATCATTTGAGCCAGCAGCTGCTGACGGAGCGGTTCTCCCTTCAGCCCCGGTCGCTTTGACCCGCAGCTCAGCGATTTCCGCCTGCGCCGCCTTAACTTTGTCCTGCAATTCCGACACCGGAGCCCCCAACCCATTTTCACCATCGAGGCGCTTGTCCAGATCCCCCATCTTCCCGCCCGTCATTTTGCGGTCCGTCAGGGTGTGGGAAAGAGTCTTGGCCAGCGGATTCGCCGTCGGACGCCGCTTGGCCCCGACGCGCGGTGGTTTCATCGGCGCGACCTTTGGAGCATCCGGCCCCTGATCGACTGTCGCTTCCAGAATTCCGAAAATGATCACGTCACCCGGCTTAACCTTATTCCGTTTGGCCTTCTTGCCGTTGACGGTGGTGCCGTTGTGAGAGTCCTGATCGACAATTTCGTAATCGCCGTTGTCGAGCCGCTGGAACTCCGCGTGGTAACCGGAAACGTAACTGTCCGGGATCACAATATCGTTATCGGTCCGTCGTCCGATCCGCATCACGGGTTGATCGATGATGTGGGTCGAAGAATCGCCGTCTTCGTACTTAATAATCAGTTCAAGCATTTTCGAAGTCGACTTTGAGGAAAGGGAACGAGAGCTGTGAGAAACACGCTCGTGGGTAGAAAGGGGGGGCTGCGTGCTCAAGATTCAAAATACACTAGAATTCCATAATTGTCAGAACTTTAGATAACTTTTCAAATTATTGCAAGTTTTCTTAGCGCTGAGACGAAAAAATTAGAATGACGATGTCATTCTGGTAAAGAACACTACAAATCGTAAAAATTTTATGCAAACTGGAAGTTGCAGGCGTTGAAAAAAACTTCAGACGCTCATTTTTTCGATTTTGCTCGCCTCTGACGGACCACTTCAAACAGGCAGACGCCTGTAGCCACTGAAACGTTCAGACATTCCACGGTGCCTGACATTGGTATCTGGGCCAGGTGATCGCAGCCCTCGCGAGTCAACCGACGGAGCCCCGTCCCCTCGGCACCGGACACGATTCCGATCGGCCCTGTCAGATCCATATCGAAAAGCATTTCGTCACCGCTGTCGTCCGTTCCTACCAGCCAGAAACCCGCCTCCTGCAATCGCTTCATCGCTCGCGCCAGATTTGTGACCTGGACAACCGGCGTCACCTCCGCAGCGCCACAGGAAATCCGGCTGACGGTTTCAGTCACCTTCGCCGAATTGTTTTTCGGCGTCAGAACCGCGATCGCCCCCGCTGCATTCGCCGAACGCAGACACGCTCCCAGATTATGCGGATCGGTCACCTCATCGAGGACCAGGACGAGCGCCGCCTTCGGCATCCCCTGCTCCAGCTGCTCAAAAAAATCCGCCTCGCTCAAACGCGCCGGCACGACCTCCGCCGGTGCATGACGATTTTCGCGCGCCTCGCGTCGATTTGAATTCTCACGCGGCTCGCGCCGATTCTTGGAAGGACGTTGGCTCATTGCCGGGAAAAGAGCCGTAGCGGTTCCCGGTTGCAAGTCCCGCGAGCGATCCAATCATGAAGTGATGAAAATTACGACCTTCGCCGCACTCTTCGCCGTCGCCAGCAGCTGCTACGCTCAGGACATGCCGCTCAGCCAAGTCTTGATCGACGGAGAAGGCTGGGAAATCGTCAGCGAAGGCCATGATTTCACCGACGCCTGCGCCAGCGACGCCGAAGGCAATTTCTACTTCACTGACGTCAAAGGCGGACCCGGCATCTATAAAGTGGACACCGATGGCAAAGTCTCTGTCTGGATCGACAACCTGCCTGGACTCAGCGGAATCCAGTTTGGCCCGGACGGCCGGATCTACGCGTGTCAGGGTAAACTCCAGCGCGTCATCTCGATCGCTCCAGGCGAGAAGGAGCCGAAAGTCCTCCTCGAAAACGTTCGCCCGAATGATCTCGTCGTCACCGCGGACGGCGGAATTTATTTCACCCACACCGGGCCGCAGAAAATCGAATACATCTCGCCAGACGGCAAACATCGCACCGTTCACGAAGGCGATATCGTCCGCCCTAACGGAATCACCCTCTCGCCGGACCAGGGCACGCTCATCGTGTCTGATCATGGAGGGAAACACGTCTGGGCCTTCCGGATCGAAGAAGACGGCAGCCTCTCGCACCCCTCGCCCTGGATGACTGTCAGGACCGCCTCGCCCGATTCCGAAGTCAGCCGCGGTGACGGCTCCGCGACCGACGCCTACGGCCGATTTTACGTAACCACCGAAGTCGGAATCCACATGTACGACCCGACTGGTAGGCTCGGCGGCGTGATCGCCAATCCCCAGCCACAAGTCGTCAGCTGCGAATTCGGCGGCCCGAATCTCGAATATCTCTACGTAGCAGGTGCTGACAAAATCTTCCGCCGCAAGACCAAGTCGAAGGGCGTGCTTTTCCAGGATGGCCCGGTGCCGATTTTGCGCTACAAGCCGTGATGTGATCCAAAGGGGCTGAAAAAAATGTCACGATCCGGGCGGCGCTCCGCGAACCATCGAGCGTATGAACTCGCTCGCCCTGACCATGCCCGGATCGACAACGCCTTCCCGAACTCAAGAAGAAGCAGCTGCCGCTGACGACTCCGAAGCCGAGGCCCAGCCCCTGAGCGACCGCGCCAGATTTTCCGCTCTGATGCGGGCGAACCACCGCGAACTCCTCGTCTACGCTCGCGCTCTCACCGGCGATCATCACGGAGCGCAGGACGTCGTTCAAGATTCCTTAGTCGCCGCCTTCGCCAAATTCGCGACCTTCGACGAAGCCAAAGATTTCGGGGCCTGGGTCCGCGGTTTCATCCGCTTTAAAACCAAAGACTGGTTTCGCCGAAAAGCCAAAACCCCGCCGCCGACCGGCGATGACGAGCAGATCGGATCGACGCTCGAAAAGTGGCAAACCGCGAAGATAGCCGGAACCGGCTCGGTTTTCGAAGCGCTCGAAAGCTGCCTCAAACTTCTTCCCGATCGCCTCGGCCAGTCGGTGAAATCCGTTTACTTCAACGATGAGCCGGGGCCAGCAGCTGCTGAGTCGCTCGGCATCAGCGCAGCGTCCCTTCGCAAGCGGCTCGAACGCGCTCGCGGGCAGCTCCACGCCTGCATCACCCGCAAACTTCAATCCTGACCCATTTCTTAGACCAATGAAAACTAATCCTGACAAACAAACAACGCCTCAGCTCTCGCCTGCCGAGGATCAGCTGATGGACTCGCTTTTGCGGGAATTCGCTGACCGTGGCTCCGAAGCCGACGACGCGTTTCTCGCCAAAACTGAAGCCGCGCTCGACGCTGGCGAGCACCTGACGGTGACTTCAAAATCGGACTCAGAACCAACGCCGACTCGCTCGCGCCGTCGCCTCGTCACGCCCTTCTGGTTTGCAGCCGGAATCGCGGCCGGGCTGGCGGTGGGCTTGTTCGGATCGGGCCTGTTTCAGCAGGAAGCAAAGCGCCCGGAGATCCAGATCACGGAAAAACCGAATCCGCCGGCGGTGCCGAAAGTGCAGATCGCATTGGTCGAGCCGACTCTCGTGGTCGAAGCGCCCTTGCTCGGGCCGATTTCGGCCAGCTACGATTCCGACATTACGCATCGAGGAACTGGGCTAGGAGTGGGCTACGCCAACATTACCGATCCAAGTGTAGGCCAACGCCTCGTGGATCAGGCTTGGTTGAATTCGGATGGCGCTCCTTCCTCAGATCTAATCTACCGGGATCTGACATTTCTAAGCGACGTCTATCGGGATTCCCAATATGATGTGAAGGATAATATTGGCGAACTGAATCCTGCCACTGCGGCGACAGATTTTGGCAATATCATTCTCTATGGCGGAAGCACAATTTCCGCTAATGGAGTAGTGAACGGCGGCTCGGTACGGATGGATCCGGCCGATCAGATCATCATCGGTGGCAGCGTTTCGGTAGGCGGAGGAGCCGGATCTGGCGGAACCGGCGTCACGTTCTCAGGCGGCGACGTCATCACTGTTTCCGAAGCCGAACTCAGAGCCCACGGAAACGCCGGTGCTCAAGCGATCCAAAACACGGGCTCAATCCGCGCCACCGGAGCGCAAAGCATCAATGGTCGAGTCGTGCTTTCGGGCGGGACCGGCGCTGACGCTCCCGCGCTGATCAGCGGAAGACAACATCCGAGTCACGGTCAGATCGCGCCGATCACCGTGACCACGGTTGGTGAATTTTCTCCAGTCGCGATGCCTACGGTTTCGGAGCCCAAGCCAGCAGTTGCTGGCAGTTCTGAATCTGTCGCATTAAGTTTCGGCACGTCTTTGCCTGATCAGCAGGGTTATGGCGAAGGCGGAAAAATGATGCTGTTCGGCCAGAAGGCCGAATCGAAGGAAGAACTCGATGGCCGCCGCAATGCCGCGATCGCAGGCGAAGGCTCTAGAGATTTTACCGAAACCGATGCCGCTCTGGATGACCCGATCGCCGGCAAACGCGACGCCGCGCCCAAAGACCGCGAGCGCTACGGCGAACTCGTCGACAACGAGTTTCTCTCGCCCCTCACCGCGCCGCTCTCGACGTTTTCGATCGACGTCGACACCGCTTCCTACACGAATCTGCGCCGGATGCTCAACGACGGCGCGCCGATTCCGAAAGACGCGATCCGAATCGAGGAGATGATCAATTATTTTTCCTACAACTATCCTCAACCGGACGGCGATCATCCGTTCGGAATCGCGCTCGAAGCGGCCGAATGCCCGTGGGCACCGAACCACCAGTTGCTGCGCGTTGGAATCCAGGGCGAGACGATGAATCGCGAAGAGCGCCCAGCGTCGAACCTCGTCTTCCTGCTCGACGTCAGCGGCTCGATGAACAGCTCCCGCAAGCTGCCGTTGGTCAAGCAGTCGATCGCGATGTTGGTGGAAGAGTTAGACGTCCGGGACACGGTTTCGATCGTGGTTTACTCCGGCGCCCAGGGCCTCGCGCTGAACGCGACCCGCGGCGATGAGCAGAAGACGATTCTCGACTCGCTCGACCGGCTGAATGCAGGCGGCTCGACCAACGGCGGCGCGGGGATCAAGCTGGCCTACAAGCTCGCCAGAGAGAACTTCGTCGAAGGCGGAATCAATCGGGTCTTGCTCTGCACCGACGGCGATTTCAACGTCGGCACGACTGGCCAGGGCGATCTCGTCGAGCTGGTCTCGAAGAAAGCTGAGAGCGGCGTTTTTCTGAGCGTGTTAGGGTTCGGCGGCGGCAACATCAACGACTCGATGCTCGAAGCGATCACGAACGACGGGAACGGCGTTTATTATTACATCGATAGTCAGCAGGAAGCGCGGAAAGTGTTCCTCGAAGAAATCATGGGCACGCTCGTGACGATCGCGAAGGACGTGAAAATCCAGGTCGAGTTCAACCCGTCCAAGGTCCAGAGCTACCGCCTGATCGGTTACGCCAACCGGATGCTTGAGGCCGAAGATTTCGCGGACGACACCGTCGACGCCGGCGAAATCGGCGCGGGCCACCAGGTCACCGCGCTCTACGAAATCGTCCCCGCCGATGTCGAGATGGACGAAGTCGCCAAGCCGCGTGAAGCGCCCGAGCTAGAATTCCAACGCGTCGCGCCCGCGCTGATCCCGAGCGAAAAGCTGGCGGTGCTCAAGCTCCGCTACAAGCAGCCGGACGGCGACGTCAGCACGCTGATTCGCGAGTCGGTCGAGAATGTCGAGCGCGAGTGGCAGCACACGAGCGATGATTTCCAATTCGCCAGCAGCTTGGCGTTGTTCGGGATGTTGCTGCGGGATTCGGAATACACGAGCGACGGCACATTCGCCGAGGCGCTCGAACTCGCGACCGAAGGAACCGGCGTTGACCCGCATGGCCGACGCGCGGAATTCCAGCAGCTGCTGAGGAAGGCGATGGAGCGTTTCGCGCGTGGTGGACGCGGCGCGGCGGTCAAGGACGATGATGATGTCTACGGCGGCGCTTCGATCAGCGTGAGTTTTTAGCCAAATTGAGAAAACGATTCGGAGATTTGCAAAGCAGGCCGGCCTTCAAATTGAAGGCCGGCTTTATCGTTTCAGGGAGCGAACTATTCCATGCGCGCCATGTGCCGAATTGTCAGGAAATGAATATCTTCCTCCATCACACGGTATCGAATTCGGTAGGGAAACCGGCGTAGTGCGATTTTCCGAATTCCCGGTTCGGTGGTTCGTGCGTAGACCGAAGGGAATTGGAGTAAGTGGCGGGCCGCGTAGTCGATTCGATCCAGCAGATCCGCAGCAAGCTTGGGATCGATTTCGGTGTAATAGTTGAGAATCTCGACCAGTTGCTGCTCGAACTTTGAAGTCGTCTTAACCTGCATAATGCCTGCGAAGCGAGGTCAAAACTTCCCCCAAATCGTGGACTTCCTGTTCGCCCTGGTCGACGGCCCATGCGACGTCCGCCGCTTCAAGGTCGGCAACTCGTTCGTAGAGGTCGGCCAAGCTTGGATGCGACAGCTCCATTGACCCGAGAATCCGCTCAATGGCTTCGAGGCGCTCGGCGGGCTGAAGCGTTGCGGCGAGTTCCGCGATCGAGTTGATCGATTCCGTTCCGGTCATGGTTCGACCGTAGTCTGGTTTCGGGCCCGAGGCAATCCGATCGAGATCACCATCGGCCAAAACTTTACCAGTATTCCCGCCTCGACGCCGTGATTTTGAGCCGTAAGATCAGCTGAATCCCGGCATTATCCACGTAGCTCATGAACGAACGCTTTCTCACCGAATCTCGGCGCAACTTCCTCCTCAAAACCGGCAATGGCCTCGGTGCCGCGGCGCTGAGCACGCTCTGGAACCCCGGAATCGTCGGCTCGGCCTCAGCAGCTGCTGGCGGGGTTTCGAACCCGGGTTTGCCGAATCTGCCGCACTTCGCGGGCAAGGCCAAACGCATCATTTACATGTTCATGGCCGGCGGGCCGAGCCACATCGACACCTTCGATTACAAACCGGCGATGCGGAAACTGCATGGGACCGAGCTGCCGGATTCCGTCCGCCAGGGTCAGCGGCTGACCGGGATGTCGAGTGGCCAGAAGTCGTTCCCGTGCGTCGCGCCGATGTTTGAGTTTGAGCAGTTCGGCGATCACGGGACCTGGGTGAACAAGGACCTGCTGCCGCACACCGCGAAGATGGTGAACGACATCACGATCATCAAATCGCTCCACACCGAGGCGGTGAATCATGACCCGGCGATCACTTACATTAACACGGGTGTTCAGCAGCAGGGCAAGCCGGCACTCGGGGCTTGGCTTAGCTACGGGCTCGGCAGCGTGAACGACAACATGCCGGCTTACATCGTGATGATTTCGCGTGGGCGCGGCCAGCTTCAGGCGCTTTACGACAGGCTCTGGGGCAGCGGATTTCTGCCGGCGAGACACCAAGGCGTGAAGCTGCGAAGCGCGGGCGAACCGGTTCTGTATTTGAACAACCCGCCCGGGTTTG
>JBLHKS010000021.1:0-55981 GCA_047620505.1 Verrucomicrobiales bacterium
ATAAACGAAAACGGAGCGAGACACGTGGCAATGAAGCCACACCGGAGGAGGGAAGAGCTTTTGAAGTTCATCAGGCCGAGGCAGAAGAAAGTTTGAATAAAACTTGCGCCAATGAACAAACTTTTCGGTGGCTAGGCAAGCCACGATTTCTAACAAAGCCCGATTTAAAGCCGGTCGGCTGGCCTGTCGTGTCTACGAAGCTGAACAACTTGATGGGTATTCAGATTCTCGATCATCACCTGAGTCGGGCCGACGGCAGTGACTCGGAATTTCTGGCTGACGCCGCCGCGACGGATCTGAAATTCGTCTCCGCGGCGTAGATCGAATTCCGTATCGCCACTTCCTTTGTAGCCGATGATCGCGAAGGCCCCACTGCCGTTCGCGGGCATGCCGCTAACGAGAATGTGCTCTCGACCCGAGCTCTGATCGCGTAGAACCATTTCTGAGGCATCGACCATCGGGCCGCCAGCTGGAGTCCGCATGAGACGCGGCGTGATCGAAACTACCTGAAGTCCTGTGTCGCCGATGATTCGGCCCTCATAGGCGGTCTGCGGCTGATCATCGCCGTAAAGCAGCCGAACCGTCGCTGTGCCGAGCTGCGCGGAAACCAAGGTCAGCGGAAGCGGATCGTTAACGAAATTGCGCAGCTCAAAAAACTCGTGGAGGTAGTCGTCGGTGAAATTCGAATCGATGCTGAGTGCCTGGCCGTGAAGCAGCGGGCGATTGGTGCCGGCGGTCGGGCGCTGCGGGACAGGCTCAGCGGTCAGGCTGGAAACGGGCGTGAGAGCGGTTGGTGGGCTTGTCAGGGCGGGTGCGGCCGAAGCAACGAGGAGACGCGGGCCGGAACGCGCGGAATTTGGAGAACTTGGCTGGAGACGCGATTGATTCAGCAGCTGCTGGACGTCCGAGCGACCGTTGGAGGCGGCGAGGTCGGCGGCCGTGCTGCCGTCCACGTCTTGCGTGAACGGGTTTGCGCCTCGCTGGATCAGCAGTCTGACCGCTTCAAGATTACCGTTCTGCGCCGCCATCATCAAAGGCGTCTTGCCCGAGGCGTTATGCGTGTCGGCGATCGCGCCCGCTTCCAGCAAAGCGTCGATCACGTCCGGATTTCCTCCGATTGCCGCGACCAGAATCGCGTCGTCGAGATTGCTCTTGGAAACGGGAGCCAGTCGCCGAGTTGCCGAAGCGTGGCCGCCGTAAGCCGCGAGGGTTAGCGGTGTCCAGCCTTTGGCGTCTTTCAGTTTCGGGTTCGCGCCGGAATTGAGTAGGAATTTCACGGTTTCGCCGTGCCCATTCGCACTGGCGTTGTGCAGCGCATTTCGTTTGAAACGGCCTGCAAAATTGATCGACGCCCCAAAACTGATCAGCTTTTGAGCGAGCGAAACGTGTCCGGCGGAGGAGACTTCAATCAGAGCGGTGTCGCCGTTCGGGCCGGTTTGGTTTACCGGCATTCCACTCTCAACAAATCGCTGGACCGCCAGCTCATCGCCAGCCTTGGCTGCGCGGAAGAAGTCTTCGGTAGAAAAATTATAACCGAGAGTTCGAAGCGATTGTTCGGGTGAAGATTCGGAATCGGTACACCCCGTTGAAAACAGGCTGATCAGAAACGTCAGGCAAAGTCCGAAGACGGCTACGGCCGAGAGATTCATAAATGATCTGAGAAAGGTCAGCCGACATGGTGGGAGAATTTCTGATTAACGTCAATTAGTTTTACGGAAATCCTAATTATCTTGGTTTTCGATAGAATCTACGGGGAATCGAGAGTCGAGCCAGGTCTGCGGACTTCGCGGAAAAGAAGCAAGCCGCGCCAGAGTACGCCCATTCCTGCTCCGATGATTGAGAGGATTCCAGCGATCCAGCCGAATCCCAGACCGTAAAACCACTTCCCGATTTCTGTTTTAGCGAAGGGCATATTTCCGCCTTCTGCTTCCTCATCATCGTTAAATCGGTGGTCATCGTCGTGAAAACCGCCTCGATGCGGGCCAGAATCCCGATCGTGGCGGTCGTCCCAGTCTCTAGCAGCTGCTGGCGAGACTAACAGGAGACTGGCGATGCTCGCCGCGAAGAAAGTAGAGCCAAGAAAAACGTTCATGAGATAAGCAAGGGTGGTTGGACGCCGCTCCAGACGGCTCCAAACACTGACCTTGCGCGAACCGAGGCAAGTGCGATCAAGGACCTGGCCAAAAGCTAATTTTCGTTTACCATTCACAAATCCGAAGAATGTACTCTTCCAGCCTTACTCCTATCCTCGGCGCTGTGGACAGCCTCAGCCATCCGATCTTTCTCATCTTTGCTCTCGTGGTAGGGGCATGCGTCGGCTCGTTTCTAAACGTCGTCATTTATCGAGTGCCGCGAGAAATCGGCCTTTCGAAGCCCTTGCGATCGTTCTGCCCCTCTTGCAAAAAGCAGATCCCTTCCTGGCTGAATATTCCGATTTTGAGCTGGATCCTGCTGCGCGGAAAATGCGCCGAGTGCAAATCGCCGATCGCAGTCCGTTACGTGATGGTCGAGGCGCTCACCGCGCTGCTTTTCGGCATCGTTTGGGTCAAATTCTCCATCTACGGCTGGCCGATCGCGCTGATGATCTGGATCTTTATCTCGTTGCTGATCTCCGCCACTTTTATCGATTTCGAGCACTATATTATTCCGGACGGGATCACGATTGGAGGCATGATCGTGGGCTTGGCGTTGGCTGCCCTGACCGCTTTGGTTCCGCCTCAATGGACGTTGGAAGTTCGGCATACATTCGAGCTGCACGGCGTCCGCAACGTCAACTGGCTGCGAGGGCTTTGCTATTCGGGCCTCGGTGCCGCTACTGGATTCGCGTTGATCTGGACGGTTGTTCAACTCGGAAAACTCGCCTTCGGGCGCAATGTCAGGAAATTTGAAAAGCCGCAGGCGTGGAAAATTTATCAACCTAATCCGGACGACGAACCGCAATTGGAGATTGGCGACGAAACGCTGCTCTGGTCCGACATGTTCGCTCGCGAAAGCGATAAACTCGTGATCGAAGTCAGCGATTTGATGTTGAACGGAAAAGCTGACGATGGCGACGAGATCATCATTTTCTGGAATCGCGCTGAGATTGGCGAGACCACGATCAATCTGGAACAGCTGGAATTGATCGAGGGCAAAACGCTTAAAATGGTCCAGCCGCGCGAGGCAATGGGATTTGGCGATGTGAAATTCGTCGCGATGATCGGCGCTTTTCTCGGCTGGGAAGCGACCGTATTCAGCTTGGTCGGCGGAGCCGTGATCGGAGCTCTCGTCGGGACGCTCCAACGCGTGATCGGCGGCGAGCGCTGGGCGAAGCCGATCCCATTCGGCCCGTACCTTGCCCTCGCGGCGATGGTCTACCTTTTCTGGGGCGAAGCGATTAAGGCTTGGTATATCGGATTGTCGTATCCAGGTTGATCCGCATGAATGTCGACGGAAAACATTTCCGCACGATCTGGCTCCATCCAGAGGACTCTGACATTGTGCAAATAATCGATCAGCGGCACCTGCCGTTTGAGTTTGTGATCGAGGATTTGCGAAGCGTTGACGAAGTTGCCGCTGCGATTCGAGATATGCACGTTCGAGGTGCTGGATTGATCGGCGCGACCGCAGGGTGGGGGATTTACGTTGCTGTTAAGACCGGCGCGAACCTCCAGGATTCCGCTGAGCAACTGCTGGCGACTCGGCCGACCGCGATCAATTTGCGTTGGGCGATCGAGCGTCAGCTCAAGGCTCTTGAGAACGCGGACGATCTTTTGGAAACCGCGCGCCAAACCGCTGAGTCGATCGCCGACGAGGACGCCGAGGCCTGCCGCTGTATCGGCGAGCATGGCCTTCAGTTGATTCGGGAGATCGCCGATGCTAAGCCGGGTGGAGGGCCAGTCAATATTCTCACGCACTGCAACGCCGGGTGGCTCGCGTTCGTCGATTTCGGATCGGCGACGGCTCCGATTTACGCGGCTCACGATGCAGGGATCCCGGTTCACGTCTGGGTCGACGAAACCCGTCCGCGAAACCAGGGAGCCAGGCTAACAGCTTGGGAACTTGGTCAACATGGCGTCCCGCACACCGTGATTCCGGACAACGTTGGAGGTCATCTCATGCAAAACGGCAAAGTCGATCTCGTTATCACAGGGACGGACCGGACGACGTTCACCGGCGATGTCGCCAACAAAATTGGGACGTATCTCAAAGCGTTAGCCGCAAAAGACAACGCCGTTCCATTTTACGTCGCGCTGCCGTCTTCGACTTTCGACTGGAAAATCCGGGATGGCGTCGCTGAGATTCCGATCGAACAGCGCGGCGGCGAAGAAGTCACCCTGATCGATGGCGTCGCCGAAACGGGCGAAGTCACGACGGTTCGACTGACGCCTGAGTCGTCCCCTGCCGCCAATTTTGCTTTCGACGTGACTCCCTCGCGGTTGGTAACGGGCTTGATCACCGAACGCGGCGTTTGCGACGCTTCGGAAAACGGAGTTCTTGGCCTTTATCCCGAAAAGGCGCAACCTTCGTGAAATCCTGCGGCCTGGCACGCCGTGATTCATCCAACACCAATTTTTCTATGAATCGTCGATACCTATCCGCCCTCTTTTGTCTTCTCCCAATCCTCCCAGCAGCTGCTGAGGAAAACTGGCCGCAATTCCGAGGTCCGCTCGGCACCGGTCACTCTAATGATGCGGAAGTCCCGACCGAATGGGAATCCTCGAACGTCGCTTGGAAGACGGAGCTGAAAGGAAACGGACAATCGTCGGTCGTTAACTGGGGAGGCAAACTTTTCCTCACCAGCGCCAATGCGGATGGCGGCGAGCGCTACGTCCATTGCCTCGATCGCACGACCGGCAAAATTCTTTGGGAAGAGACGATTACGTGCTCTAAACCGGGAGAAGCTCACAAAATGAATTCGTTCGCCACGCCGAGCTGCGTGACGGACGGCAAGAACGTCGTCGCCTTTTTTGGTGAGGGCGGAATTCACTGTTTTGATCTGGAAGGGAACAAAAAGTGGTCGACCAATCTCGGTGACTTCCCTGGAAGCTGGGGCATCGCGGCATCGCCGATTCTTGTGGGCGGCGCGATCGTTCAGAACTGCGATTCGGTCGGCGCATCGCGGATTGTCGCGCTTCAGCCTGACACCGGCGAAATCATGTGGAGCACCGATCGCGAAGAAATGCCGCGCGGCGGTTGGTCGACTCCAATTCTGGTCGAGGCAGGTGGAAACACGGAGCTGGTGTTGAATGGCGAGTTTGGCGTGAATGCTTACGATCCGAAAAGCGGCAAGGATCTCTGGTTCTGTAAAGCGTTCAACGGACGCGGTTCTCCGATGCCGGATTTCGCCAATGGCCTGCTTTATGTCGTTAACGGAAAGCCGGGCGACACCTACGTTGTTAAGCCAGGCGGCAAGGGCGACGTGACCGAGACCAACATGGTTTGGCACGGCAAGCGTAACGGCGGACGCGATTTGCCGGGGCCTGCTGCGGTCGGCGATTACGTTTTGATCTCCAGCATGTCCGGCGTGATCACCTGCTACGACGCCAAATCCGGCGAGGAAATCTATGCAGATCGCTTAGGCGAGCCGTTTCCGGTTTCCGCATCGCCGCTGGTCGCAAACGGGCTTGTCTACTTCACGTCTGAAGCCGGCGAGACGGTCGTCGTTAAACCTGGAAAAGAATTGGAAATCATTAGCCGAAATCCGATCGGAGCCAAGAGCGGCGAGATCTTCCGTGCGACTCTTTCTCCAATCCAAGGCCATATCTTTACGCGATCACAGAACGTCGTTTACTGCATCGGCAAGTGAATCGTCAGGGAGTGAACGGATCCGACAATTCGAGAGTGTAACCATCGCCTCGAATTTCGGCCCAATCGATCATGTAGTCTTCGCCTTTGATGTCTCGCATCAGCCTGCCGCGCTTTTCTGAGCGGCAGCCAAGCGGTGGGGTCTTCGTTGGATCGACATCGAGCGGCGGCGACCAGGCCGGGTCCTCAACTGCGAAGGGCAAACCGAGGCTTCGTTCAGGATCGATGTTGTGGTACTCCAGATCCTGAGCGGCAACCCACGGATCGGAATAATCAATACCCTCGGATTTACAAAAAGCGTCGAGCAGATATTTCTTCGTGACCCAGTCGACTACGCCCAGCAGCTGCTGGCGGTCATTTTCGAGCCAATTGAGCACTTTGAGCCACCAGGAAAGCACGGCGTCCGTCTCTTCGTCGCGCCCACCAAACTCTTTGGCGCAGGCTTCCTGGAATTGACCTAACAAGTCCACCGCGGCGACTTCTTTCCCGCTTTGAAGCGTCGCCAACCACGGACCGTCTGGCTTGTAAGAAATTTGCCGCAGGGTTTCCACAGCCTCGTTTAGAATAATAGAAGGCATCGCATCGGCATCGAGCAGATCGAGCACCAGGCGCGTTGTTCCAGCTTTCAAAAACAGCGCGCCAGGAAGCACGTTTGTGTCGCCCTGAAGAAGGTGGAGTCGCCGGTATTTCGTCGGGTCCGCGAGAGGCTCGTCTCGTGTGTTGATGATCGCTCGATTTCCCTGAACCCATTCGAAAAAGTCGTTCTGAATGTAGTCGGCGCGTTGCGAAATCTGGAAACAATTCATTTCCTCCGGCTCAATCGGCTGGCGTCGAAACCGGTAGCTCCGGACGCTCCCAACGCGGCCTGCGCCAGCGTACAACGTGCGTAAAGTCAGGAACGCGAGTAGCGAGTGGACGTTCTTTTCGGTGGTCGGCGTGTTTCGTAGAATCAGGTAATTTTCGTGGCAACCGAAAGTCGCGCCCGTGTAGTGATCCACATTGTTTCGGACGAAGCTGACATCATCGGCGTAACCGAGCTCCGCTAGTGCTCTAGTCAGGATTCGATCTCCAGCGCGATCCCAGCTAACCAAATCGCGCACAGTCGCGCATTCAGGAGTGCAGACCTCAGCATGGCCCATATCGATATAAAATCGGCCGCCGTTATACAGAAAGCCGCCATTCCCAGGAGGCTCATCCCAATCACGGTGATGGACGTCGAGAAGTCCGTAGCGGCGCTTTTCAAAAATCCAATCCCGAACCTGAGTTATGATCGAACTTCCGGCGATCTCGTCTTTAGCGAGGCAGCCGTATTCTGTTTCCAAGCCTGCGATCCGATTCAGCATCGCTTAACCAACTTCAAGGCTCTGATATTTTACGCGTTCGTCGCCATTTCGATCGAGTAGCGCCGCTTCAACCTGTTTTCCATCGAGATCAATTTCATCGATCCCTGCGACCACTTTGAGAGCGTCGTCAAATTCGCTCGATTTCACCATCGCCTGCCAAGCGGTCAGGAGAACTCGGATCGCGCGCTCCTGCGGGTCGTCGGCGCCCAGGTTTTTTTCAATCCAACCACGTGCGTTTTCGCCAGCCTGCTTGTTCTGAGAAATGACCGCGATTCCGCCTCGTTGACGTTGGAAATCGCCGTCGTAATTTAGAGTGAAGATTGTGTCATCTTCGCTGGTTTGGCCAACCTCGGCAAAGACGCTGTCGACCATCAGGGGAGGCGAATAGATTTGTTCGAAGCTGTTTTTCAGCGCGGTGCTGAGCGCGTAGCTGATCAAGCGGCGGAGGGCAACATCGTCCGGCGAACGATTGAAGGATTCCAGGTGCGCCGCCTCAATCGCGGTTTGACGCAGCTTCTCGATATCGACCGGATTTCCAAGCGCAGCCATGCCGTGCCGATCAAAAATTTCGAACACTTTCGACTGACCTAACCCGACTCCGAGCAGCAGAATTCCTTCCGGTCGCGAAGCCGCGAAAACCGGGGTCGCCTCGCGGATTTGATCCTCGATATATTCGCGGCGGTGCCGGACCGCCTCAAGCCAGCGATAGGGTTCCATGTCAGAGTCCTTTCGTCCAGAATTCAGCCTGCTGATCATCAGAGATAGTCGAAATCCCCTCAGTCGTTAGTGTTTTGACCGTTGCGAAGCGTCCTAAGCCGGGGTCAACCCCGCCAGTCGCTGTGTCGATCTCCGCGGCAGTGATCAAGAGCCGGTTAGCAAGCACGATAGCCGCTTCGAGGTCCAGCTCGCGCGGTTTTGGCGAGCCCCATTGTTCAAGATACGAAAGCGCGCTGCGGATCGACGGTGATCCAGAACCGGACGCCGCAAAATCGGTCGCCTCAAATTGGGCCCCGAGTGGATCGTAGAAAAAGATGACCGGAGCAGGGGTCGGTAGCTGTAAATCGATTCCAGCAAAGACTGGCACGACGAGGCCGATTCCTTGAAGTGCGGCTGGCATGTTGTTTCGAAGCAGCTGGCTCAGCGCCCGAGTTCGAGCTCGCAGACTCATCCGCTGCAACTGGCTTCGGCGATAAAATTCGAAGCTCGTCTGGAGTGTCCGCGTCATCTCAAACGCAACCGCCGGTGAGCCGGCGATCGCCATCAGCGAGGCCTCGTCGACATCGACGATTTTCTCAACTTTGTCGGTAAAAACGATGTTGCCTGCGGTGGCTCGGTGATCCCCAACCATGATTACCCCATCGCGATAATGAAACGCGAAAACCGTCGTTGCATCGACGTGATGCCGCTCGCTCGACGCGTTCAAATTCACCCCGGCAAGCGGATTCTCCGGCAGCAGCTGCAGGAAATCGCCGTTCATCGCACGGGGTTGGATGGGGGAGTCGGTCGGAATCATACCTCAGAAATGCGCTAGGTCAGTTTGGACTCATTTCAGTCGGATTCCAAACTACGAAATCGCGCAGCTTCTAGCGCATCCGGGTCAGGTTGACGTAAAACGCCATACGATTCCGCAGCTGAGGGAACAAAAATCAGGTCGTAACTCTCACAGGGCAATTTCTTGAACTCGTCGTCCGGTAACTCGAAAGCGTCATCGTTTGGATCAGCACCAACGTTTTTGGCGCAAACGTACAAACTGTAGTCGCCTTTGGGGAGTGAGACCGTCAGCGCAGGTTCCGGATCAATGCTGTCGATTGCCAACTCGTTGGACTTCATGCGGAATTGAACGCAAGCAACAAACTCGTAATCCTCCACAGCAGGAGCTGTTTCCGAAACGACCAGCCGTAGCCAGTGAGCATTCAAATCGGCAAACGTTCCGAACATGAAAAACTGAAATGGACCGGTCTCGTCAACTCCTTGACGCACACCTACCATTGGGAAATCGCTCATCAATGCGTCCAAAGCTTTGACGGCCGTATCGCGAACGTAGAATTGATAGTGGTCGGCGAAAAAGCGGGTTTCCGTCAGCAGCCCGAATTTCATATCAGTCGGCGTAGTAAAAGAATCGTCGCCGCATCCGGCGAGACACAGTGCGAATAGAAGTGCAAATGTCCGGCTTTTCACTCGCCGGTTCGCTGTCGGTAGCGTTTGGCTTGGTCAGGATCGACTTTGCGCATCTTTTTAAGGATGTCGTCCGTGTTCGGTTTTTCGACCTTGGGAGTGGAAGGACCGTCGTCGTCTCCGCCACCACCGCCGCCGCCAGGGGAAGGTCGGACTCTGCGATTGTCATCAGGCATGCGCGCACTTTAAACGCCGATTCGGCAAAAGTCGAGACGTGGTTGGCTCGCCCGCAGCCGCCTACAGAACCACAATTGTCGCTGGTATTCTCGCCGTGTTAGCCGGAAACTTCTTCCCAGCCTTTGACGAAAAACTTTTTCTCAAGCGCATCCCACAACTCCGTAATCTGCTCTTGCGAACTGCTCACGCGGATCTCCCGCTGAAGCGGATCTTTCCGGTTAGGGCTAAAATCAGTCAGGTAAACAACGAAAGCAGGAAACTCCGGCGACTCCTCCTTGTTCGTCTTCCACATCAGAAGTTTGCGAACCATTTTTCGGCCCTTCAGCGTCTTGACCGCGGCCTTGCGACGGAGCAGCTCACTCTTCGGTAATTCGAGTTCGTTTGCCGTTTTGTCGGCCAGCGTGATCTCGACCAGATCCAGCAGCTGCTGAAGCCGGACATCGTCAACATTGACCTTTTTGTCGTCGCGAATCCGGATGAACTGAGGCGAAATTACGCTAACGAGCGGGAGTCGGCGTACGGTCTCCCACTTTCTCTCGTTCGCGTTCCAATTCAAGACCATCCGATCAATCGAGCCGCCTCGCGTCGTTTCGGAAACGAGGTCGAGGCACGAAATTTCGATCACCTTTTCCGGGCGAACCATCTGGTAAGCGACTCGATCTGAATTCACCTCGGCATACTCGCTTTCCGCCGCGATGTCGCTGAAATCAGAGAGCAGATTCTTGCGATCCTCGTCCGAAAATCCGCCTCCAACGCGGCCCAGGACTTGAAAATTCCCGTCCTTCCGCATGATCGCCAGAAGCAGGTCGTGAATCATCCCTGCGCGATCGTCCGTCCCCTCAGCAAAGCCGATCACCGCCACATCGAGCGTGTGACGCGGCTTGATTTTGAACCAGCCAGACGACTCGCTGCGAGCGACGACGCCTTCGCCACCTTCTTCCTCAACCCAGGAATCGAAGCGGTCGCGAACAGCTTTGTCGTTACCCTCGATCGTCTCAACTGGGTGAACTCGATCGCCACCGCCGAAAAGCTCCTCGATCTTCTTCCAAGTCTCGGCGTAGTCGGTCCCGAACTCTTTGCCGTTGAGATCGAGGATGTCGAAAACGGCTAACTTCAGCGTATCGACATCATCTTGGGATTCCGGTTTGCGAGCGACGCGAACCACATCGTGAACTCGCGGTCGTTTGCCGTCCGGTCGATCGACATAGAGTTCGCCGACGATCAGCGCATCCCGAATACCTTTCAGCTGAGTCTTAGCTTCGTCGACCAACGGCAAACCTGCCCTGATCGTCCCTCCAGGATTGATCGTGAACGCTTCCTTGCCGCGCACAACGAGAACCGTGAACTCGCCATCGACCTTCCGGCTGACGTGGTAATCGCCTTTCGGTAGTTTTTTCGCGATGCTCGCTTTATCGAGCCCGATCATCCGGCCGCTGAGCTGGCGGCGGTAGGCTTGAACGCGGGGGAGCAGCAGAGGGTCGCCTAACGCGGTTGCAGGTGCCGTTCCGTAGGCACCGAGCTTCAAAGTCAGTCGTGAGGTGTCGAGCAAAGCCATTTCGTTTCGTTATTCCGAAGTTTCCGGTTTCTTGAGTTCCATGTTCGTGAGATGCAGGATCAGCGCATACTTTTTGTCATCCGTTCTCCCTTCAAGAAATCCCCGATAAGCAACGCCGTTACGCCGAAAAACCAGCGGCTGATTTCCCTTGGAACCACCCGCAAGAAGCATCAGGCAGTCATCGTCCTCCAACTCCTTCGCCATCGTATAAAGGAAATCGTAAGTCAGGCCATTAACGTGGGAAATCTGCATTTTCAGCCCGAAAACAAAGCGGTTGTAGACTTCGGGCTTTTTGAATTTCTTCCCGGTCCACTGAACGGGAATCTCAGTCGAAACATTCGGCTCTGCGCTTTTCCGTTGTCGTTTTTCCTTCTCCTCGCCGTCCGGCGTACGGACAATTTCGTAGAGCGCGATCTTGTGAACGATCTCCTTGTCAGGATCGACGTAAACCCGCGAAACGTCTTCCAGAAACGAACCGTAGAGTTCGAAATCGACCTCCGGATCGCCTGCAACCAGCGCATCCGCCAACGCGTCATCCTCATCTCCAAATTCCGCCGTCAACGCGCCGAAATCTCGCGGCATCGTCGCGCGAAGAATCTTGCAGGAGTCCGCCTGAGCGCCGGATTCGTCGACCCAGCGATACTCCATCGCGATCGAAACGCTCCCCGCGAGAACCTCTGCGTCTCGACCACGGCTGTCGGCCAGATTGATTTTAGTTTCCGCCATTTGCTTGAGCTATAGCACGGGATTTGAGATTTCCAATCACTCCCGGAACAGAGCAGTGATTTCAATCATTGAACCGTTTGCAACAGCGTCTGGAGGAAACCTGCTACGAGTAGGTTGACAGGATCGGCGATTCCGAGCCATGATTGCAGGCATGAAATTCCACAGTTGGATTGTGATCAGCGCGGTGAGCTGGGCTCTCGGTTTTAATGCTGCCGCAGAGGTGCGCACTTGGAAAAACGCGGAAGGTGTCGCCCTTCAGGCCGAAATTACGGACGCGACTGAGACGCACGTCACGTTGAAGCTGGAGAATGGGCAGTCTCACAAATTGCCGTTGGAAAAACTCTCAGCGGAGGACCAGCAATTCGCGGCAAAGTGGTTCGAAGCGCGGGAGGCCGCCGCGGAGAAGGAGCTGGGTGAGAATTGGGACGAACCCTGGCCGAAATTAGTCAAAACAGACGTTAGTCCGGATATCGAGACGGTGAAAGAGGACGAAGCAGCGGGCGAGTTCGTTTATCGCAGCCCGACCTTTGAGTTTCATTCCGATGTCCAGCTTTCCGGTTCTGTGGTGAAGCGGTTTTCCGTGCTGTTCGAAGCGACGGCCGAGCTTTGCCGGAAACTTCCAATTTCCCTTCAAAAGCCTCACGTGAAACGGGAAAAGCGGCTCAAGGTCGAATTGTTTGGAAGCAAAGCTAACTACATTACGAATGGCGGCCCTGCGGAATCGGCGGGGGTCTACATGTCTGGCCGCGACGTGGTAATGGTTCCGTTAACGAGTTTGGGGGTCGAGCGCGTCGGCGACCGCTACATCATGGATCATGATAAGGAGAATAAGACGCTGACTCACGAGATTGTTCATCAATTAACGGATCTTCAATACTATGCTCCGGGTGCCCGAGGTTGGTTTTCCGAAGGGTTAGCAGAGTACGTCGGCCTAAGCCCTTATCGTATGGGTTCCTATTCTCCTTCCGGGGTGATGAATCCGATGAAGGAATACGTCACGGCCTACGGGAAAGATGGAAACGGTGGCCGAGCGCTTGGCGAAGAAATCGCCCTGCCGTCCCTCCAGGTCTGGATGAATCAGTCTTACGCTAATTTCTTGGCCAATGCCCAGGTAAACTATGGTAGCGCCGCCCTGGTGTTTTATTACTTCGCTCATATGGACGGCGACAAAGAAGGTTCCAACCTGAAGGCGTTTTGCCTGGCGCTACGCGAAGGCAAGCGCGGTGAGGAGGCGATTGAAGCACTTCGCGCAGGTCGGACTTATGAGGAGATGGAAGCGGAGCTTACAAAGGCTTGGCGCGGCCGCGGCGTGAAGTTTACCTTTAATTAGGCGTGCCTCAATTCAGGCTGCGCTAGAGCCCGAAGTCCATTAAATCGCCGGCGACTTCCGCTTCATCGCCGTCCTCGTCCGAGCCGACTGAAGCTGCGGTCTGCTCATAACCGATAAATTGGATTTTTGTCGGCTTGCCTACCAGCATCCACGGCGTTCCGTCGCCATCGGCGATTAGAAACGCGGCGTCCGCTTCAAGGCCGCCACGGTAGCTGAACTGGAATTTGTAGATTGAGCCGCCCGCGAGATCTTCCAGCAGCTGCTGGGGCATTTCGCCTTCGACGACGTCTATCAAGTAGATTAGCCGGATGTTGTGCGAGAGGAATTCTTCGTGCGAAACGGATTCGCCGAGGTCGGTCGTTTCCTTGAAGGTCGACGTGACGGGCTCGATCCGATTGCCATCGATGTCGACCGGCGTGAGGCCAGATTTTTCGCGCCAGTCGCCGTCCGGCGAAACGTAGGCGAGCGCGGTTCCGCCAGCCGGGATCAGCGTCTTGCCATCGCCGGCGAGGGTCGCGAGATCGCATTTGCGGCCGTTTTCATCGAGAACTTCCAACTCGACTGAGCCGTAGATTTTGGCCCGATCGACTTTGGAGATCGAGCAGGCGAATTCGTTTTTGCCGAACGTGAATTGAAGACTTTGAGCCATTGAATTGGGTTCAGGTTAGCCGTTTTCGCGTAAAAGCAAATCTCGAAGCTCGAGGACGGATCGGACTTTCAGGTCGGGCTCAATTTCGCAGGCGTGATGGTCGGCGAGCTGAATCCAGCAAGTCTTGAGGCCAGCTGCGTTGCCGCCGACGATGTCGTTCTCAGGATTGTCGCCAACGTAGAGAATTTGCTCGGCAGGAACTGGCAGGCTGTTGGTCATCGCATCGAAAGCGCGTCGATCGGGCTTGTGAAATCCGAGGTCGCCAGTCGCGTGGACGGCTCCAGGATGAAACGCGTCTGCGGAGTCGAGAAGGCCGAATTTCTTTAGCTGAAAACCACCATCGCCGTTCGTCAAGAGCGCCAGCGGATAGCCGTGCGCCTTCAAATCCCTCAGCAGCTGCTGGACCGCCGGATCGATCCGGAACATCGCCTTGACCTCGGCCTGGAAACGCCGTTCGACGCCCGCACCGTCGTCTGCCCAGTCCACTTTTTCGGCGATCCAGTCGTAAAACGTGGACCGCGAAAGAAAACCGCTGTCGTCGTAAGCGATGGCGTCGGCTAGAACTTCGGGCTGCTCGACCAGCACGCTGGCCAGCCACGAATGAACGGCGTGGTCGCGGTCAATCAAGGTGTTGTCGAGGTCAAACCCGATGGCTTTGACGTTAAAATTGAGCATCCGCGGAGTCTGGCGAGAATTCGGCCACGCCCAAACGAAAAGATCGGCCCCGATTCGCCCGTGTAGGGTTTGACGGCTCGCCCGCCGGGCCCAACATTCCCCTGAAATGCACGCAACCCGCAAAATTCCCAAGTCGCCTGTGCTCGTGATTCTCTTCCTGTGCATCGCCACAGGTTTCGCCTGCCAGGTCCCGGTTTTCCGCTTCGCGCTCGAGCGTTGGGAAGCCGACGCCTACATGGTGGTGATCTCGCCAGCAGCTGCTGACGGCAAGCTTTCTGCCGAGGAGCAGAGCGTTGTCGATTTTCTGGAAGCCTCGCAAGTCGACGCGGCCAGAGCCGCCAACATAATGGTGAGAGTCGACGATCAGGCGACTGCTGAAGATGCTGGGAAGATTCGGCTCTTCTATCCGAACCGAATTCGAGGCGTCGAAGTTGCCCCTATCTGGACGGGGGACGCAACGAAGGCGAACGCGGAAAAAATCGTCGATTCGCCGGCTCGCAGAGAGATCGTGAAGCGGATTCTGGACGGGCATTCGTCGACCTGGCTGCTGCTGCGAAGCGGAAGTCCGGAGAAAGACGAAACGGCGATGAAGGAGTTGGCTGAGTTTTCTGAGGAGGCGAAAAAATCGCTCAAAATTCCTGAGGGAGTCGTGACGCAGGAAGTTGCGTTGGAGGGCGATTTTACGGGGAACCCGGACAACATTCTGCGCTCTGAAGTTCCGCTGAAAATCGAGTTCTCGGCGATGGCAATTGATCGCACTGATCCGGCGGAAGAGGTTTTTATCCAAATGTTAGTCAATCTCGAAGACGACCTCAACGAATACGAAAAGGAGCCGATGGTGTTTCCGGTTTTTGGTCGTGGCAGGGTGCTTGAGCCGCTGATCGGGCTTGGAATCAATCGGGACAACGCGCTCGATTATTCGACCTATCTTTGCGGCGCGTGTTCCTGCGAAGTGAAGGATCAAAACCCTGGAATGGACTTGGTGATCGGTGCAAATTGGGACGAGGCGCTCGAAGGCAATACGGTTGTGATCGACAAAATTCTACCGCCGCTGACTGGCACGGCAGCTCTCATCGCTGCGGTTCAGCCGGGCGAGGCGGCTGAAAATACGGCGTCGATCGAAGTTGGCGTGACGCCAGAGCCTGAGATTGAAGAAGTGAAGGTCGCAGCTGTCGTGGCCGCAACTCCGCCGCTTCCTTCGGCCGAGCACAAGGGTTCGGCCTCAAAAGGGCCATTGCTGAAGCCGCATTTTCCAAAAGGAGAGTCGGCTGACTCTGGCGAATCCGAAAACACCGAGCCTGTCGTCGCGGATTCCGCCTCGAAGATGTTCTCCGGCCCTTACATGATTCTAGGCGGTTCGATCGGAGCCGCACTGTTGGCGATCGGGGTTGGAACGATGCTTTTGAAACGTCGCGTATCATGAAGCTGAGCCGAATGGTTACTCGGGAGATTTCCCATCGAAAGGGGAGTTTTCTGCTCTCGTTGTTGGGCGTTTCGCTCGCCGTCGCTTGCGTTGTCGCGACATTTGGCCTGCTGCAAGCGCACAAATTCGAATCCGCGGAGAACATCGAAAAGCACGATCAAAAGACCGTCGAAATTCTGGCTGAGCATGATCGGAAAACTGAGGGAATTCTCGCGGACCACGACAAAAAGACCGAGACGATCCTGACTGAGCTCGAAACCGGGATGGAGGAAAAAATGGCCAAGCTTGAGGACGAAGTCCGGAAGTCGATGAAGGGCCTCGGCTTCAACATCTACATTTTTCCGGCCGGGCAGGACCTCAGCGAAGTTTATGCCGAGGGTTTTGCGTCGAAAACAATGCCTGAAGAATTCGTGACGACGCTCGCGAACAGCAAAATTGTTACCGTGAATCATCTTCTGCCTAGCTTGACTCAAAAACTGACTTGGGAGGAGCATCAGCGGACGGTGATTTTGATCGGGATCAGGGGTGAGGTCCCGCTCGCTCATCGCGATCCGAAGGCTCCGCTGATTGATCCAGTCGCTCCCGGGAAGTTGGTTCTTGGCTACGAATTGCATAACAGTTTGGGGCTTGAAGAAGGCGCGAAAATCGTTTTCCAAGGCCAGAATTTCGAGGTCGCGAAGGCGCATCCGGCACGCGGAACCAAGGACGATATCACGATCTGGATGAACCTCGCCGAGGCCCAGCAGCTGCTGGACAAACCGGGCGAAATCAACGCGATTCAAGCTTTGGAGTGCAACTGCGCGACGATCGATCGGTTAGGCGAAATCCGAGCCGAGCTGACGAAAATTCTGCCCGGCACTCAGATCATCGAAACCGAAAGCACGGCTCTGGCGCGGGCTGAGGCTCGAAATCTGGCGAAGGCAACGGCTTTGAAGACGCTCGAAGACACACGCCGCGATCAAGGTCGGATTCGAAGCGAGCAGGAGCAGCTGCTGGTTGGCGCGCGTGCTGAGCAGCTTGAACTCGCCGCCGGATCTCGTGCTGAGCAGGTGCAGCTGGCGGCCGATTCGAAGGGTTCTCTGGAGCGTTTCGCGAGCGTCGTTCTTCCGGTTGTGACTTTGGCAGGGATGGCTTGGATCGGTCTGCTTGCGCTGACAAACGTGCGTGATCGAGTGACGGAAATCGGGATTTTGCGCGCTGTCGGCGTGAAAGGCGGAAAGATCTTCTCGGCGTTCCTGACGCGGTCGGCTTTGGCCGGATTCATTGGCGCGGGAATCGGCCTGGTCGCGTTCCTGGGTATTTTTCCAGCTGTTAGCGCCAAGTATTTTGCGGGCCGGGCGCTTGGAGATCTGATTGATCCTGCGCTCTGGGTCGTTCCGTTGATTGCGGCTCCGCTCCTCGCTGTGGCTGCCGCTTGGCTGCCCGCGATGGCCGCCGCTCAGAAAGATCCAGCGAGCATTCTTCGTCAGGATTGACTTTCGCTGGAAAATCCGCCGCGTTCTCCCCGTGAACTGTGCACCGATGCGTCTCTGGAAATCAGCCCTCTGCATTTTCATTTTTTCAAGCGTTGCGATTGCCGACAGCGATCGTCCGTGGTCGTTCGAACCTCTGCGCGAACACGATCTTCCGACTGTCTCCGATGAAAGCTGGCCAACGAAGCGAATCGACCATTTTCTTCTCGCTGAGATCGAAAAATCTGGCCTCAATCCGGCACCTCAAGCGGATTCTCGATCGCTGATACGGAGGCTCTATTTCGATCTGATCGGTCTGCCGCCGACTCCGGAAGAAGTCGCCGAGTTCAAGGTCGAGGACATCGAGAAAACCGTCGAGCACCTGCTGAAGTCGCCTCACTACGGCGAGCGCTGGGGCCGGCATTGGCTTGATCTCGCTCGTTACACCGATAAGACGGCCAGTTGGCTCGAATCGACGGCGTCGGCCTGGCTTTACCGTGATTGGGTCGTTCAGGCGTTCAACGAAGACATGCCGTATGACGATTTCGTTCGCCGTCAGCTGGCCACGGATCTGATCGCCACCACGCCTCCAGCTGACAACGCGGCGTTAGGTTTTTTCGGCCTCAGCCCGACCTATTGGAAGGAGCTGCAGCTGCCGCCGGAACTCATCAAAGGCACCGTCGCCGACGAATGGGAAGAGCACGTCGATGCGCTTGGGAAGACGTTTCTCGGCCTGACGCTTGGTTGCGCGCGGTGTCACGATCATAAAAATGACCCAGTTTCAGCGGCCGATTATTATGCAATCGCCGGAGTTTTCGCGAGCATCAAGTTCGCCGATCGCCCGATGATCGCTGATGAACTTTGGGCACCGGTCGCGAAGGCTCGAGCTGAGGTTAAGGGACTCGAAAAGAAGCAGGCGGATCTCAAAAAGAAGAAGCCGGTGCCGGAGGATTTGAAAGAACAGCAGGACGCGCTCGCTGCCCAGATCGCCAAAATCAAATCGAGCACGCCAAACTACGATGCTCCGACCGCGACGGGAGTCGAAGATGCGGCACTTTTTGTTAAAGCGAAGGAAAAAGCCCACGGCACGCTGCTCGATTATCAAATGGGCAAATCCCGGGATTTGCCGATTCACTTGCGCGGTGATCCGAATACGCCGGGCGAGTTGGCTCCGCGCCAATTTCTGACCGCTTTCCCAGCAGCTGCTGACGGAAAGCCTCGGAAGTTTGAGAATGGAAGCGGTCGGCTCGACTTGGCGAACTCAATTGTCGAGGAAGGTAAGCCGCTCAGCGCTCGCGTGATCGTGAATCGCGTTTGGAGGCATCATTTTGGACGTGGTCTGGTTGAGACGCCGAGCGATTTCGGCTTTGGAGGCGAAGAGCCGAGTCACCCCGAATTGCTCGACGATCTCGCCGCGCGGTTTGTCGAAAACGGCTGGTCCATCAAGTGGCTCCACCGCGAAATCCTGCTTTCGGCGGCTTGGCGTCAAAGTTCGTTGGCCGCCGAGTCCAAATCTCAGGATCCCGGGAATCGCCTCTACGCCAGGGCCAATCGGCGCAAGCTCGACGTCGAAGCCTGGCGCGATTCGATGCTCAGTGTCAGCGGTGCTCTCGATCGTTCGTTAGGTGGCGCTTCGCTTGCTCTGACAGCTGCGGAAAACAATCGGCGAACGGTTTATGGAACGGTTCATCGTCGCGAGTTCGATCAATTTCTTCAGCTTCACGATTTCCCGGACCCCGCGGCGCACAGCCCGGTTCGTCAGGAAACGACAACGCCGTTGCAGCTGCTTTTCACGTTGAACGGCCCATTCGTTCAGCAGCAATCGAAGATTCTTGCTGGGCGTCTCGCGTCTGAGCCAGATCCGATCATCGCGGCCTACGATTTGCTGTTCCAGAGAGAGCCGACTGAAAACGAGCAGCTGCTGGCCCGAGATTTCCTCAGCGGCCGTGAAAAAGAGGTCGACGCCCTGACTCAGTACGCCCACGCTCTCCTCGGCAGTAACGAATTTCTATTTATCGACTGACTAAAATCCCAAATGAAGCTCCTTACTTTTCTCCTTCCCATTCTCATACTGACCTCAGTTCAAGCCGAGGTCACGGTCAAAGATCTTGACGATCGTTTCCGGATCGAAGTCGACGGAAAACTCTTCGCGGAGTGGCAGCACAAGGCTTGGTTCGCCCCTTATCTTTATCCTGTGATCGGGCCGGATGGCGAAAACATCACACGGCACTATCCGATGCGTGAAGATGTCGAAGGCGAGTCGCAGGACCACCCGCATCACCGATCGATCAAGTTTTCGCACCGCGATGTCAACGGCTACAGCTTTTGGGCACCAACGGGCGATCCGGGGCCACGAAATGCGGAAATCAACCTGACCAAGGTCGAAAAGATCTCGGGTGGCGAGACCGGCGAATTGATCTTGCTGAACGATTGGTTGGGGGAGGGGAAGCTCGTTCTAAAAGAGCGGATGCGGTTGAAATTCACCCCTCTTGAAAAGGGCCAGATGCTGATGGATTACGATGTTGAGCTCACGGCCTCGAACGTCGATGTGACTTTTGGCGACAACAAGGATGGCGGGCTCGGCGTTCGCGTTGCGGGGACGATGGTGGCCGAGAAACGGGGCACGAATACCGGAGACGGCACGATCGTTAACAGCAATGGCGAGAAAAACGCGGAATCCTGGGGCAAGCGCGCGAATTGGTCGGATTATTTTGGACCGAGCACCGGCGGAACGGTCGTCGGAGTCGCGATGTTTGACCATCCGTCGAATCTCCGATTCCCTACTCATTGGCACGCACGGACCTATGGCTTGAACACGGCTAACCGTTTTGGTAAAGGGCATTTCGAGAGGGCAACAGGGGCCAAAATGGGTGATGGCGATTACACCATCAAAAAGGGCGAAACGCTGAAGATTCGGCATCGACTCTACTTCCACCTCGGCAACGCGGAAGAGGCCAAAGTCGACGAGCACTGGGCCGATTACGCCAAAGAGAAGTGAGAGAAATCAGCGTTTCGCAGTGGTGAAACGCGCTTGTTCCAGCTGCAGAGCGATCGATGCGAGTTGGACCTGATTATTCATCTGGCGGAGACGAGTTTCGAGGGAATCGAGTTCTGTTTGCACGCGAGCGAGTTCTTTTTCAATCTTGAGGATTTCGGCGACGTCGGCGCTGTCTTTTTGGGCGCTTCTATTTTTATAGAAGAAAGAGTTTGCGACTCTTGGCTGGAAAGCTAATTTCGTTGACCTTCTATTTAAATAGAAGCAACGCAATGGCTCGAAAACGCTCAAAACACCCGACCGAACTCGAACTCGAGATCCTCAAAATTCTCTGGGATCGTCACCCGCAGCCCGTTCGCGAAGTCCGCGAAGCGCTAGCAGCTGCTGGCCGTCCGTTGGCTCACACGAGCCTGATTACGACTCTCAACGTGATGGTCGACAAGGGTTTTGCGACCCGCGAAGCGGCGGGCCGCGGCTACGATTTTACGCCGGTCATTTCTCATCAAGATGTGTCCAAAGGAATGCTCGGGGATATCGTCGATCGCGTTTTTGAGGGGTCGTCATCGGCGCTTTTGCTGAGTTTGTTGGAAAACGATCAGCTCGACGCGGATGAGCACGCTGGACTGCGCGCGGCGATCGAAAACTACCGAAATGGAGGAGAAACTCATGACTGAACGATTCCAGGACATCGCCGTCAATTTTACCCAGGCCGCGGCCCATTTTCTTTGGCAGGGAGCCGCGATCGGTCTCATCGCCTGGGCACTCGCGAAGGCGTTCCGTGGCCGGCCAAACCAGCGACACACGGTTCACCTTTTGGCGTTAGGCGCGCTCGCTGTTTGTCTGCCGATCAACCTCGCTTTTCTGAGTTCGGACGCGCCGACAGCGGCGATGGTCGAGGTTCTGCCGGCCGAAAATTCGGCGACGCAGCCGATTCTGGACGGCATCGCTTTGACGCCGGGTTCAGCAGCTGCTGGCCCTCCGATTCCGGCGACAGTCGAGATCCAACCGGCGAAAACTCAAATCGATTGGTGGTCTGCAGCATCGCCTTGGGTAGTCTCGGCCTACCTCCTTGGACTCTGCTTGATGAGCTTAAGACTTTGGTTCTCCTTCGCGCACGTCCGCAAACTCAGAAGCGACGCGGATCCCGTGGAAGAGCCGGAATGGAGCCGGGCGCTGGTCCGGCTTTGCGAACGATTCAATCTGCGAACTGCACCAGCGTTGAAGTGGTCGGCGCGAGTCGCAGGGCCGGTGGTGATCGGGCTGATCAAACCTGCAATTTTGCTGCCGATTTCGCTTAGCCTTCAACTTTCGATGCGGCAGGCTGAAATCGTCTTAGCTCACGAGTTGGCCCACCTTCGTCGACGTGATCCGTGGATTGTGATTTTCCAACGAGTCGTCGAAACGATCCTCTTTTTTCATCCGGCAATGTGGTGGGTTAGCCGACAGCTTGAGAAGGCTCGCGAAGAGGCCTGCGACGATCTCGTCGTCTCGAAAGGCACCGACCCAGCTGACTACGCGGAGGCCTTGGTGCGGTGCTCGGAACTCAGGCTCGCTGAGTCTGCAACTGGCAGCGACGGGCGGATCGCTGAAAAGTCGGATTTTGCGCTTGTTAGGGCGGGGTGTCGACTCCGATGTCAAGCCGGGGCGCGTTGGCTGGCTGGTGGTCGGGATCGCGGCGCTTGGGGTGATTATTACAGGTTTGGCGATCTCAGCAGCTGCTCGAAAGGGCCAAGAGGATTTCGATTTCAAGAACCCGCCCGATGGCTACGAAGTTGGGGTTCGCCGAGCCAATGCCGATCACTCGATCAAGGTAGGAAATCTGGATTTCAAGCTCGCGGGCATGAAGAAAATTGACGGCGGCATCTTCGAAGTTTCGCTCGGTCTTGAAAGCGGGTTCGAGATTGTTGGCTATCGAATTTTTGATTCGTCGACTCGCGAAATGAGAAACTCGGGCATCTCGCTTCAACGAATTGCAGAAACAGATCGAGTCCGAATTGTTGAAAGCGGCGGCCGTTTGCCGGAGGAGATCGATCTCTGGCTGAGGATCACGGAAACGCGAAACGCGGATCGAATCGTGATTCCTGCGCGCGAGGGCGCGGAGGTCAGCGTCGGTGAGGCGACGATCGTTTTGCGGGATTTTCTGGCGGGATCGATGAACGGAATTCAGGTCGATGGCGAGTTTCAGTGGGATCGCTCATCTCGCCGAAATGAGGAGGCGGAAACGACGCTTTCGTTCATCAACGAAGGCGCTCCGCTCGTTGGAAAATATGTGCTCGTGGCCGTTCGTAAGGACGGGAGCCGGGTGCACGAGAGCAGCCAGCATTTCCGCGATTTTTCGAGGATCGGCGATGGGGATTTTTGTTCGATCGAGGTTCCGCAGAACGAGATTGCCCACTTCGAAATGGTCCCGTTTGCCGATCGTCATAAATTCTTCTTCGAGGCTGTCAAAGTTCCCGGGCGCGGATTTCCACCGGCCCTGACAAACGCACAAAAGCGCGAGGCCCGCCGCTTGATCGCAAAGATTCCGGCTGGCGATGAGGCGACGTTGGATTCGTTAGTCGGGCTCGGCCCCGGCGTGGCGACTGAAATGATTCCGCTGCTTCAAAGCGGCAAGAGTGACCGTGCGGCAATAAAGGTTCTTGAACGTCTCGCTCCTGATCCGGCCGTTCAGAATCTGCTGGTGGAGACAATTCGAGATAAGCCCGGAAATGCTCGTCACTGCGCGCTCATCGCAATCGCGAAATCTGGAAATCCGGATCATGCCGAGTTCGTTGGGCAGTTTCTGGACACCTCGTCGATCGCTGCGATCGTCACGCTTTCTCAACTCGGCGGTCAGGACGCTCTCCAGCAGCTGCTGGACGGTTTCGATGCGGTGTCGACCGAAAAGTGGTTCCTCCTCGCTCAGCACATCGGCGATTTTGGCGATCCAAGGGCGATTCCAGAATTGAAGCGGCGTCTCGGCGAAGTTGAGCTTCCGGCCAACGACCGATTTCCGCCGGCGACGGTTTGGGCGTTTGGACGAGCCTTGGCGGCTCTCGAACCTGACGAAGAAACGGCGATTGGAAACCACAATTTCTCACAAGGACAACATTTCCGGTATCCTTACGACGGACAGGGATTGCCGAATACGTTTTCGGTGACTCAGCCGCGAGATTACTATGTTGGTTTGCCTGACGTTGACCCTGAGACGGCGGCGGGGCGCGCTGCAATTTTTGCCAAGCTCGAGGAATCGACCGACGGGCCGGGTTTCACGATGGACGGGGACCGCTTGATTCTTTTTAACGGTTTGGTTGGCATGCCGCTGTGGCCGGATGGACGGCCGTTTCCTGCTTCGCTCGGTCAATATTTCGATCGCACTCCGCATCGCGATATTCTCGCCCGAATTCGCGAAACGAAGAACGAACAGGGCCCGACGCCGGGCTCGAAATCGATGCTGATTCCGGCGGATGGGCTTGTAGCTGCGGCAACGCCCGATAACCAGCTTGTGCTGCTGACCTTGCGCAAAAAATCGGAGAATTTCTCCTACCAGGTCGGGATGCGCCTTTTTAATCCGCATCTCCTGCTCGTAAAATCGGGCAATACCGAAAAATCGGATGTCGAGTTCGGACAACGATGGTCCTTGCTGTTATCGGACTATCGAAACCAGATTAAGGACAGCGCGTGGCGGCTCGACATCGGTCAGATGACCGTGCTAACGCCCGAGCTGTTTAAGGATCCGAAGGGAATTCCGATGATCGGATTGCGGCTCGACGGCAAGAATTGGTCGCTCGTTGCTCCCGGTGCTGAGCAGTTTCTGATGACCGAAGCCGAAGGCGTTTGGGATGACCCAAAGCAGGCAGCAGCTGCGCTTCGGCAGGGCCTTCTCGGGAGCGCTCCGCTTGCTCCGGACCAAACTGTCAAAGCGGAGGCCGGCGCTCGGGTTAACGGCTTTTCTTCGCAGGAAAGAGACCGGGTTTTCGCCTTTGCGATCAAAATGAAAACCGGCGCGGCGGTCGCTGGCGTAATCAAGACGCATCGTTTCGATTTTGAAGCCGATCCCGAGCCGGAGGTCCGTTTTCTCTACAAATTCCTGTCGAACCCAACCGCTAAGGCGATTTTTTCAGTCAATCCAGAGGCAAACAAAGAGGACTAAGCCTCCTGCGCGACTCGTGCGAATGCTTCGGCTGCCCGCTCAAGCTGCTCTCGCGTGTGCGCCGCGGAAACTTGAACACGGATTCGCGCCTGATGCTTAGGAACGACCGGAAACGAAAACGCGATCACGTAGATTCCGTCAGCCAGCAACTGCTCGGCCATTCGGGCGGCTTTGACCGAGTTGCCGACCATGATGGGAACGATCGGGTGCTCGCCGGGGACCACGTCGAGGCCGAGCGATTTGAGACGGTCTCGAAGGAGCCTCGTGTTCGAAATCAGCCGGTCGCGGAGGTCCTCGCCTTCGCTTGAATCGATCAATTCCATCGCTCTCAAAGTCGCGGCGACGATCGGCGGGGCGACGGAGTTCGAAAAAAGGTAGGTCCGGCTGCGTTGCCGGAGGGTTTCGACGATTTCGCGGCTCGCCGCGGTGAATCCGCCCGACGCACCGCCGAGTGCTTTGCCGAGAGTGCTGGTAATGATGTCGACTCGGTTTTCAACACCGTGAAACGCGTGGGTTCCCCGGCCTCCCGGTCCAAAAAAGCCGGTTGAGTGGCTGTCGTCGACCATGACCATCGCTCCGTGTTTTTCGGCGAGATCGCAGATTTCTGGAAGCGGCGCGACGTGGCCATCCATCGAAAAAACGCCGTCAGTTGCGATGAGTTTGGTTCGAGCGCCAGCTGTGGTGGCTTGCAGGAGCGCGAATTCGAGTTCGGCCATGTCGCGATTCGCATAACGGAAGCGCTGAGCCTTGCAGAGCCGGACCCCGTCGATGATGCTGGCGTGATTCAGCGAATCGCTGATGATCGCGTCTTCCGGGCCGAGCAGAGTTTCGAAAAGCCCGCCGTTCGCGTCGAAACAGGACGTGTAGAGAATCGCGTCTTCGCTGCCGACGAACGCGCTAAGTCGGCTTTCCAGTTCTTTGTGGATCGCCTGAGTCCCGCAGATGAAGCGGGCAGAAGCGACGCCGAAACCCCATTGATCGAGCGCGGATTTGGCGGCTGCGATGATGTCTGGATGGTTCGCGAGGCCAAGGTAGTTGTTCGCGCAGAGATTGAGCAGCTGCTGGTCTCCGCCGACTCGAATTCCCGGTTGTTGTGGGCTTGTCAGGATGCGCTCGGGCTTGCGAAGCCCGGCGTCGTCGATTTCTGCGAGTGTGGATTGGAAGCGCTCGCGGTCTGTCTTGGAAAGCATGATTTCGGGGAGTTTTATCTATTTCGCCTTACCAGAGGCCGCGCGTTTTTTCTTCTTCGCACGCGAAATCCCGAAAGCGAGCGCGATGACGCTAACGACTGCGCCGATGCTGCCTGTCGCGTTGATCACGATCATATATCGATCGAGATGAGCTCGGAAATCGAGGAAAAACCCACTGGGCAGCTCGGATTTAACCTTCATCCATGGTTTTACATCGACGCCCATATAAATTGATCCGAACCAGAAGCCCAGAGGGATCAGCCCGACTCCGACGAGAATGCCGATCCACAAAAGCGGCACGGGTGGCTTCGTTTTTCGCGGGAGCCGAATGGAAAAGACGACGAGTCCGATTGAGATGGCAGCAAGACCCAGGATGAAAAGCCAGGGTTGCGGAAAAGGCGGAATTTGAGCGTTCATAGAAGACAAAAGGTCGGAAAGCATGGCTTCACCGATCGAAGAAGGACGAATTTGGCACAATCTGCTAGATTCGAACCGGATTTCTGTCAAAGATTCCCGCTCCTTGGCTCCCGGCCTCCTCGAATGAGAATCGTCGCTTTATCAAATCAAAAAGGTGGTGTTGGAAAAACCACCACGACGGTGAATCTCAGTGCCTGCCTTGCACTCGAAGGCAAGCGTGTCGTGATCCTCGATCTTGACCCGCAAGCGAATGCCACGAGCCATCTCGGGATTGCCCCGGGAGCAAATCCGAGCATTTACCGAGCTCTTTCGGGTGAAGCGGAAGTCGCGACACTGGCGATTGAGACAAAATACGCGAATTTGTCGATCATCCCGTCTGAAGTTGATCTCGCCGGCGCAGAAATCGAGCTCGCTCGCGACGATGATCACCTTGTGCGGCTCCAGGGGCTGCTCCATGCCTACCGGGAGTCCGCGCCTTTTGACTACATGCTGATCGATTGTCCGCCTTCGCTCGGCGTGCTGATGACCAGTGCTCTTGCGGCGACTGACGAGATTCTCGTCCCTCTGCAATGCGAATATTTCGGACTGGAAGGCCTGGCTCAGGTCGTTTCAGTCACAAATTCAATCCGCGAATCGGGCGTAAACCCGAATCTGCGAATTGAGGGAATCGTCCTCACGATGGCCGATACCCGAACCAATCTGACCGAGATGGTCATTAACGATGTGCGCGGTGCTTTTCAAGAGACTGCCTACGAAACTGTGATTCCCCGAAGTGTCCGGCTCAGCGAAGCGCCGAGCCACTGCAAAGCGATCACTGACTACGCCCCGAAATCTCCGGGCGCGCTCGCTTACGTTGGGCTGTCTCAAGAGTTTCTGCGCCGCCACAAACCCGCGGAGGAACAAAGCTGAAGTTGTTTTCCTCTCCAGCTGGCGTCTATTACAGGCTTGCACGAAATTCGTGCCTGCGTCTGCTTCCGTACAAAAGTAAGAATCGATGATTAAGTGGATTTTAAAGTTAATTGTTGGCAACCAGAACCAACGCAAACTCAAGAAAATTGTTCCTCTCGTTGGCAAGATCAACGCGTTCGATGAGGAGTTGCAAAAAGTTGACGACGATACCTTAAAAGGGAAAGTCGACGACTGGAAAGCCTATCTCGGGCGTTATGAAGAGGAGGTTGAGGCCTACTCTCGGCGACGACTTGAGGCGATGGAGGAGGAAGAACTCGGGGCTGCTTTTGAAACTTGGAAAGAAAGATATAAAGTCCTCGATAACGATCTCGACGAGGCCGCCCAACTAGCGGAGGAGGCCAACAGCTGCTCAGCCGATCAACGTGTCGACTATCTCGTTAAGGCTCAGACGAGCTATCAAGAACTGCGCGATAAATTCCCTCCGCTGCGCAAAGCTTACCTTGAAGAGATCCTGCCTGAAGTGTTCGCCGTAGTCAAAAATGTCGCTCGGCGTCTCTGCGGAAAAAGCTGGCTGGTGTCCGACTTGGAATTGGAGTGGAACATGGTTCACTTTGATGTTCAGCTAATCGGTGGCGTCGGTTTGCACCGCGGAAACATCGCCGAAATGGCGACGGGAGAAGGGAAAACGCTCGTGGCTACCCTCCCTGTTGTTCTCAACGCGCTGACTGGACTTGGAGTCCACCTCGTCACCGTTAACGACTATCTTGCTCGTCGTGACTCGGAGTGGATGGGGCATCTCTTCAACTGGCTTGGGCTTTCGGTCGGCTGCATTCAGGGCGGTCACGCTCAAACTCCCGATGTCAGGCGTGAACAATATAATTGCGATATCACCTACGGAACTGCTTCTGAATTTGGTTTTGACTATCTTCGCGACAACGGGATGGCGGAATCGGTCAAAAAGCAGGTCCAGCGTGGCCACTACTTTGCGCTGATCGATGAGGTTGACTCGATTTTGATCGATGAAGCCCGGACGCCGCTGATCATTTCGGGGCCTGTTACAAAAACGACCCATCAATTCGACCGCTTCAAGCCTGCGGTCAATATGTTGGTCAAAAAACAGAATAAGCTCATCAATGAAATGGCCGCTGAGGCCAAGAAGGCGGTTGAAGCGGAAGACATGGAGGCAGCCGGTCGGATGCTTTTCCGCGTGAAACTTGGCCAGCCGCGTCATCGGATTCTGTTGCGCTTGATGCAGGAGCCTGAAGCTCGCCGCGCGCTCGAAAAGGCCGAGCTATACTATTATCAAAAGCAGAAGCAAGTCGCTCAGGAGCTATTCGAATTAAAAGAAGAGCTCTTCTTCACCATGGACGACAAAAGCCATGATGCGGATTTGACTGAAATGGGACGTAGGCAGCTTGATCCAGACGATCCAGACGGGTTTGTGCTGCCTGACTTGGCCAGCATTTTCTCTGACATCGATGGAGACGAATCGCTGAGCGATGAAGATAAAACCAAGCGTAAGCACGAAATCGAGCAAAGCATGGATCAGCAGGGGATTCGCCTGCATAGTATCGGCCAGTTGCTGAAGGCCTATTGTCTTTACGAAAAGGATGTCGACTACGTTGTCGAAGAGAATAAGGTTGTTATCGTCGATGAAAATACCGGCCGTAAAATGGTTGGCCGTCGCTGGAGCGACGGGCTTCACCAGGCTGTTGAGGCGAAAGAAGGCGTCAAGATTGACCAGGAAACTCAGACGCTGGCGACAATCACGATTCAGAACTACTTCCGTCTTTACGAAAAGATGGGCGGGATGACGGGAACGGCCGAAACCGAAGCCGCCGAATTTCACGATATCTACAAAGTCGACGTTCTGGTGATGCCGACAAACCGCGCGATTGCTCGAATCGATGGAAACGACAAGGTCTATCGCTCGCGTCGCGAGAAGCTTTCTTCCGTGATTCAGTTGGTTAAGAAAGTGAACGCAGAGGGCCAGCCAATTCTGCTTGGAACGGCGAGTGTCGATTCGTCCGAGACAATTTCGCGGATGCTCAAGCGGGAGAAAATCGTTCACAACGTTCTCAACGCAAAACATCACCGTCAGGAGGCGGAAATCGTTCAGCGCGCGGGCTTGAAGCACGCAGTGACCGTCGCCACGAACATGGCTGGCCGAGGAACGGATATTAAGCTAGGTGAAGGTGTTTCGGAACTGGGCGGATTGATGGTGATCGGCACGGAGCGGCACCCGTCGCGTCGAATCGACCGGCAGCTTCGAGGCCGATGTGCGCGTCAGGGTGATCCGGGCGAATCGGTCTTTTACGTTAGTTTCGAAGACGATCTGATGCGCCAGTACGGAGCTGCGGATCGGATGACTCGGTTGATGGATCGCCTCAAACTTGAGGAAGGTCAGGAACTCGAAGGCGGGATGCTGACTCGCGTCATCGAAATGGCGCAGCGCCGAGTTGAGGAGCGAAATTACATGCGTCGGAAGTGGGTTCTTCAATACGACGACGTGATGAACCAACAGCGCGGAGTCATTTACGGTTTCCGCAACGAAGTTCTTCAAAGCGAAGATCCGCACGTTCAGATTGTAGAGATCATCGAGGAAGCAATTCCGGTTCGCATCGCTGAATATCTTTCGGTTGAGGGCTCCGATATCGCAACCGACTACGTCGGGCTTCTCGGTTGGGTTAACACGACCTTTCCACTTCGGCTCAGCGCAGAAGAGGCTGACTTTGAAAGCAAGACCGAAGAGGAAATCGGTGAATTCATCGTTGACCGAGTCAGAAAGGCCTATGAGCTGAAGATGTCTTTCGAGGCTGCAGAGGCCTCGGATGAGATGGAGCGCTATATCATTCTGAAAGCGATTGATGATCTTTGGCGCGAGCATCTCTATGCGATGGACGGGTTGCGCGAAGGCATTCAATGGCGTGCTCAAGGACAGAAGGACCCGTTGGTTGAATACAAAAAAGAAGCCTACGACATGTTTGTCACGTTGATGGACGATGTCCGCCAGGGCGTGATCAAGAGTCTGTTTACGTATCGGACTCAGCAAGCTCCGCAGTCGATCGACTCGCTGCTTTCTCGTTTGAAACAGAATCAGCCGGATTCGGTTGGAGACTTTTTTGGCGGAGGTCAGCAAAAAGCAGGAGGCGATGGCGCAGCAGCAGCTGCTGGTCCAGGCCAGCCTCAAGGCCCGCAAATCAGACTTCCGGTCAAACGCGAAGAGCCGAAAGTTGGCCGAAACGAGCCGTGCCCTTGTAAGAGCGGCAAAAAATTCAAGCAGTGCTGCGGAGCAAAATCGGCGTAAAACATCGCCTGAAAGCTCTGATTTTCCTCACGCTGACGTCATTTTCAATCTGAGATCCAATTCTTTGCCAAATCGTTTGGCCTGGAGTCGGACTTCTGCTAAACAGTCTCCCCTTCGCGCAGATGCGCGGAGCCCTCCCAGGCTATGAGCCCCGACCGCGCGACCCTAAATTTCCTAAATTCATTCTCCGAAGACTACCGCAAAGAGGGCGAACGCCTTCAGCGTGATGGTTTTGTAACTCAGATCTTCGGCGATCACAGAAAAGTCCAAGGCCGGGTGGAGGACCGGGGCGAGCTTTGTCGAACGACGCTGCAATTCGAGAACGAAGAAGGATGGACCGGAAAATGTTCTTGCCGAGAGGGGCGAAAATGCCCGGCGCTGGTTGCGACGATGATCGAGCGGCTTAGTCGAGGCGAAACGCTTCCGGAGTCGCCGAACGAATTCGAAGATCAGACGATCACGGAGCTGTTGGAAGAGCGTCTTGGTCGGCCGATGGAGCCGAAGGAGGACGCGTTCATCGATAAGCTGGAGAAACGCTATCAGCGCTTCGAATCCGAGGGCGAATTGAAGGATCACGACCTCGTTCGGCTCAACCCGCGTTGGCCGGTCGAATCCTACGAACCGATCCAGCTCTGGCCGACTCCGCCGAGCAATATCGTCGAGTTCTGGAACTACATCGCTTATCATTTCCGGAACCGGAACTTCGCGTATCCGAAGTTCATGGAAGCCGTGACCGACCTGGAAGCGGTCGAGGAAGCGTTGAGTGAATGGGAGCGTCAACAGGCCGAGGAAGCGTGGAGGCAAACCGTTTTCGGCTACGAAGAGCCAGCGAACGACACCGCCGATGCGATGGAGTTGCGGCTGCTCTTGACGACGACTGAAGCTCGTTTGCAGTGGCGCGAGGCCGGTTCGGACGGTCGTTTCATGACCGTGAGTGATCGCGGTGAACTCGGTCGCTTTGCCAAACACCGCGAAGCCGGGGCTTTGCATTTTGATGGGGGATCGGCGTTGATCTGGGAGAATTTTCTCGTCGCGACCGAAGAATCTGAAGGCGTAACCCTTCGGCTCGCCTCTGCAGAGCGCGCTGCGATTCTAAATCGGCTTTTCCACACGCCAGAGTTGGAAGGTTCGATGGTCAATCTTGACGAAAAACCGATCGCGGTTTCCGACAAAGCGATGCAGTGGGTTTGTGAGGATGCGGATCCGAACAGCGATCAACTTGTGCTTCGTTTGATCGACGCAGACGGCAACCAGGTTCCTCATTCGGTGCGCCTGTTACCGGGGCAGCCGAATCTGTTTCTCGGCGAAGCAGAAGTGTACCCGGGCCCGCCATTCTGGGGCGAGGGGACGGAAATTCAGCCAGTTTACGAGATTCCTCGACGTGTTTTGCAAAGCGAGTCAGGCGTTTCGTTCCTCAGCGGTATTTCCGCGGCGCTTCCCGAAACACTAAGCAAGAGAATCGTCGATCAGGAGATGATTCCGAAGTTAACGCTTCGGCTGAATCAGAAATTGACCGGTGCCGAAAGCGAGCAGCTGCTGGTTGAGGCGGAAGCGACCGACGCGGACGGAACGCGTCGTGAAGTCCTCGAACGTGAGGGCTGGATCGTGACCGAACGTTCGGATCGAACCGATGTCGAGACGATTTTCCGCTACAAACGGCGGGCTCTCCGGCCAATTCCTGATTTGATCGAGCCGCTGAATTTGACTTGGGAAGTTGGCCGAAGGTGCTTCCGAACCCGAGTTACGCGGACATTTCCAGAGAAGTTCGTCGAATGGTGCGAGCGGCTGCCTGAAGGGCTCGATGTCGATTTTGACGAGCATCTCCAGTCACTGCGGGCGGACCCGGTTAAGGCTTCGGTTACGTTCGATATCGTTGCGTCTGAGATCGATTGGTTTGACCTGAAAATCGCGGTCGACGTCGAAGGGCTCAATCTGACGATGGACGAAGTTCGGGCGCTCGTCGCGGCGCGCGGTGGTTTTGTCCGGATGAAGGGCGGCGGCTGGCTACGGCTCGCATTTGATCTTACCGAGGAGCAAACTCGGGCGGTCAGCCGACTTGGGCTCGACCCGTTCGACCTCACAGGCGAGAGCCACCGGATGCACGTGCTCCAGCTCGCGGAGCCGCTGGCGAAAGAGGTTTTTGATGCCGCTGCCTGGGAGCAGATCTGCAAACGTTCGGCAGAGCTTAAATTGCGCGTTAGCCCGAAGGTGCCGGCTGATCTTAAGCTCGAATTGCGGCCTTACCAGATCGAGGGTTTCCACTTTTTGGCTTACCTTTCAACGAACGGCTTCGGCGGAATTCTGGCGGATGACATGGGATTGGGTAAGACCGTCCAGGCGATCACTTGGTTGCTTTGGCTTCGCGAAAACGAAACTCGCCAGCGGCCTGCTCTCGTCGTTTGCCCGAAATCGGTGCTCGATGTCTGGGCAGGGGAGGTGCGGAAATTTTCTCCTGATTTGCGGGTTCAAATTCTGCGCGCCAAGGGCGATCTCGACATGGATGTGGTTCGAGAAGGCGTTGACGTCCTCGTTCTGAACTACTCGCAACTGCGGGTGAATGGTGAACATCTGATGAAGCAACGTTGGCTCGCCGTGATTCTCGATGAGGGCCAGCAGATCAAGAATCCGGACTCAAAAGCCGCGAAAGCTGCTCGTCAGCTCGAGTCAGATAACCGACTCGTCCTAACAGGCACACCGATCGAGAACCGTCTGCTCGATATCTGGAGTCTGATGGGGTTTGCGATGCCCGGGGTGTTAGGAAATCGGAAGTATTTTCGCGATCGCTTTGATCGCCGCAAAGATCCGCTCTGTCAGGAACGACTCTCGGCGCGACTTCGACCGTTCCTCCTTCGACGCACGAAAGGACAGGTCGCCGTTGATCTTCCGCCGCGGACTGAAGAGGACGTTCTCTGCAAAATGGAGAAGACTCAGGAGCAACTCTACAAAGACGAACTGGCGCGGATCCAGTCGGTCGTTCTCAAAGCAGACGACGACGAAAAATTCAATCGCGCTCGATTCACCGTGCTTCAGGGGCTTACTCGGTTGCGGCAGATTTGCTGTCACCCGGCACTCATCAATCCAGACCAACCGGAAGCAGAATCCGCGAAGTTCACCGCTTTGTTCTACCTTTTGGATCAGCTACAAGAAGAGGGCCACAAGGTGCTCGTTTTCAGCCAGTTCGTTACGATGCTGAAGCTGATCGAGAAGCGCTTGATCGACGAAAAACGGCACTACACAATGCTGACGGGGCAGACGCGGGATCGTCAGGCGGTGATCGAAGAATTCCAGACTTCCGAAGAGCCGACAGTCTTCCTTCTATCCTTGAAAGCGGGCGGTAGCGGTCTGAACCTGACAGCTGCTTCGTATGTTATTCTTTACGATCCGTGGTGGAATCCAGCGGTCGAAAATCAGGCGATCGACCGGACTCACCGGATTGGCCAAACGAACAAAGTCATCGCTTACCGTTTGTTGATGCGCGACTCCGTTGAGGAAAAGATTCGGGTTCTGCAAAAGCAGAAGGAAGCAGCCGCAACCGGCGTTCTCGGCGAAGAAGGTTTCGCGAAATCGTTAAGCCGGACCGACCTGAAGTTCCTTTTTGATGGCCCGGGACAGCCGACTTTGAATCTTCTGGATGGTGAAAGCGAAGACGGAGATGACGACGAGGAAGAGGATGAAGACGAATAGAAGTTTGTGAAGCGGCAGTGATTTCGGCCAACGCGCCTGATCCGGGCAAATAGGGGCGATTTCCGGTCAGGTTCGGGCGTGTTATAAGCATGAAACCCCTCATGCGAATCGGATTGGCGCTCGCTGCGCTTCAAACTTGGGCCTCGGCAGACGATTGGCCGGCGTGGCGGCATGACGCCGGGCGAAGCGGGGTGACCAGCCAGCAGCTGCCGGCGGAGATGCACCTCCAATGGTCGCGCCAACTCCCCCCGTTGACTCCGGCTTGGGCCGAGGATGTCCGCCTTCAATTCGATAGCGCTTACCAACCGATCGTCGTCGGAAAGCTGATGATCGTGGCGTCTTCGTTGAACGATTCAGTCAGCGCGTACGAAACGAAAACGGGTAAGCTCAAGTGGCGGTTTTTCGCGGATGCGCCGGTGCGATTCGCTCCTGTTGCGTCGGGAGGCAGCATCTATTTTGGCGCGGATGACGGCTGTCTCTATCGCGTTAGCGAAACGGATGGCGCTCTGATTTCCAAGTGGAATGCGACGCCGTCAGATCGGTTGGCGCTCGGGAACGATCGGCTGATTTCCGTCTGGCCGGTGCGGGGTGGCCCGGTGGTCGTCGACGATCGCATTTACTTTACGATAGGCGTCTGGCCTTTTGAGGGAACTTACCTGACAAGCGTAAAACTCAATGACGAAACGGCGCAGCTGGCACCGCTAACTCCGTTAGACGATTCGAGCCCACAGGGCTATTTGGCATCGAACGGCAAGAGACTCGTCATTCCGCGCGGCCGGGCGAACGTTCTCTGCCGAGATCTCGCGACTGGTAAAGCGATTTCGCTTAAGTATCGGGTTAAGGGCGACTACCATGCGATTGCTCACGAGAACTGGATGGTTCATGCCGGAGGGGTTGTCCGGCTCGATACCGGCGTGGCGGTGGCTCCGGATTTCACAGCCCTCCGTCCGCTGATTTCGGATGGAAAAACCTATTTCGCGAAAGACGGGAAGGTCCTCGCTTTTGATCTAAAGAATCTCAAGACGGTTGAAAAGACTGATCGCAAAGGAAATGCCATCACGGTTCAGGAGCCGCCGCTTCTTTGGTCATTCGCGGATCAGGCGGCGACGAAAGTGCATCTGAAAGCGGGTCAGCAAATCTTCTGTCATCACAAGGACCGCATTTTCGCGATCGAAGTGCCTGCGGCTGACGGAGCGCCAGGTGTATCGTTTTCGGCGAGTATCGAAGGCACTTGTGCTTCGATGCTAGCTGCAGACGGGAAACTGTTCGTGGTCACTGAGGAAGGTAAGATCAGCTGTTTCGGCCCATCTGAGGCTACGGCGGTTTTGCAGAAAGAAGCCCATGCCCAACTTCCGTCGAATACCGAATGGAGGGCGAAAGCGACCGAGATTCTGGAGCAATCGAAAGAAGCAAACGGCTATTGTCTTGCTCTGGGAATTGGATCGGGTGGGCTGGTTGAAGAACTAGCTCGGCAGTCGAAAATGAAGATCATTGTGATCGATCCCGATGCAGATCGGATTCGTGAATTTCGCCAACGCTGGGATGGAATGGGTCTGTACGGAACGCGGATCGTCGCGAAAGTTGGCGCTCTTGGCGATCTTCGGCTTCCGCCGTACTTTGCGAGCTTGATCGTCAGCGAAGCGGTCGACGCTGGGGAGTTCGCCGAAGAAATCTTCCGCATTTTAAGGCCTTATGGCGGGGTGGCCTGCTTGGAAAACACGGCAAAACAGCACGATGATCTCGCCGCCGCAAGCCAGCACCTGCCGAAAGCCGTAGTCGCGCATGCAGGCTCTTTGACGACGTTGACGCGCGAGGGCGCGCTGCCAGGTTCGGCGAATTGGACTCACGAATATGGCGATGCCGGAAACACCCTGACCTCGAGCGACACCCTCGTGAAAGCGCCGCTCGGCGTCCTCTGGTTTGGAGGGCCTGCCGGCGATGGTGATCTTTTTTACAACCGGCATTACTGGGGGCCGAGCATGGCGGTAATCCAAGGTCGCATGTTTGTTCAGGGCCCTGACAAGCTCACTGCGATCGACATCTACACTGGCCGGATTCTATGGAAAATTCCGCTTCAAGAAGAAGAGGGAAACCGAGCCGGTCGCCAAGGCTGGAATTTCGAAACCAAGCTCGCTGGATTCCATTTTGTTGCCTCAGATGACTCGCTCTATCTAGTAGATGGCCGCGAGATCGTCCGGATTGATCCAGTAACTGGCGCTCAGCTCGCAAAGTTTACTAATCCGGACGAAGATGCCGTTTGGGGTCGTGTCAGGGCTCATGAGGATCTCCTCATCGTCTCGGTTTTCCACGGTGCCGGGTCTGCTGAGAAACCGCCAACGGAAATAGTTGCTCTCGACAAGGAAACCGGTGAGGTGCGTTGGAGTAAAAAGGCGGATCAAGGCTTTCCGGTGTTCGCGCTTGGTGAAGGAAAGCTATTCTGCTTCGACGGAGGAATCGAGCAGTACTATGACATCCGTGTGCGCCGAGGCGCGCTGCCGAAAACCACTGAGCAGAAGACGATTAAAGCTGTCGATCTGAAATCTGGAGAGGTCCTTTGGGAGAAACCAACTGACATCATCGCGACTTGGCTATCCTACTCTTCGGAGCACGATGTGATGGTCGTCTCCAACAAAGAAAATGTGGCTGCGTTTCGAGGTAAGACGGGAAATGAACTCTGGCGAGAAGCTTCGGTAGGCGTGGGATTCAAAGGGCATCCGGAGAACTACTGGGACAAGGTTATTATCTGGAAAGACCGGATTCTCGATCAACGCGGGCCGGGTCTCGCTTATGATCTGGAGACTGGCAAACGGATGATGAGCAAGCATCCGATCACAGGCGAATCGACGCCCTGGTCGTTCACGAAATCCGGCCATCATTGTAACTATGCGATTGCGAGCGAGCACTTGATGACGTTCCGCGCGGCTGACGCCGGTTTTTGCGATCTGGAAAGTGGAGGAACGAGCAGACTAACCGGTTTTCGCTCAGGCTGCCGCAACAGTCTCATCCCTGCTGGTGGCGTTCTGAATGCGCCAAACTTTGCGTTTGGGTGTAGCTGCGGGTATTCGCTTTTTACCTCCCTCGCGCTGATCAACACGCCAGAATCTGATCTTTGGACTTATAGCTCGCTTAGCCTTGGAGATGGGCCGCTCAAAAGAGTAGGGATCAATTTGGGAGGCCGCGGCGACCGAAAGGCCGACAACGGAACGCTCTGGATGGACTATCCAAATGTCGGCGGCGCTTCACCAAAACTTCCGATCAAACTGGCTGGCGCTGATCTGGATTGGTTTCGGCTTCCGTCTACCCAGATTGATGGCGACGGTCTAAAATGGGTCGCTGCATCGGGCGCGAACGGTTTGGAATCGATCACAGTTCCAGTGATCGTTGGAAAAGAAGGGGAGACCGCGAAGAGCCGCACTTTCACTGTGACGCTTAGTTTTGTCGAACCAGCGGACGGCAAGACAGGTGACCGAATCTTTGACGTTTTAGTACAGGGCAAAACGGCGATCGCTGGCCTCGATGTCTGGAAGGAAACAGGCGGTTCCCAGAGACTATTGGTTAAGGAAATTCGAGGAGTCCAAGCGGATAGTGAAATCTTGATTTCCTTTGCGGCCAAGACTGGGCGATCAACGATTTCCGGGGTTGAAGTGATCGAGGAGGTTAACCCATGAATCCTTTCGCTGCGCTGATCGCCTGCTTTCTCGGTTTCGGCCAGATCTTTGCAGCTGCGCAGGATTCAGCATCTGCGGGTGGCCCTGCACATCAGCTGTTCGAGCAGCATTGTCGAAAATGTCATGCAGGCACGAAACACAAAGGCGACTTCCAGTTTGAAAGCCTGACTGCGGATTTCGGCGACCGGCAGAACTATGATATGTGGCTAGCCGTGCTGGAGCAGCTTGAGGACGGCGACATGCCGCCGAAAAAGGAAGCGCAAGCGCCGCCAGACGATGTTCGAGCGGCAATCGATTGGATTCGCGATCGCGCAGGCTCGGCGGAAGCCGCTCGCAGATCTGCGGAGGGGCGAGTCGTTATGCGACGGCTGAATCAAGCCGAATACGTAAACACGATTCGCGATCTGCTAGACGTCGAAGTCGATCTAACGGACTTGTTGCCGCCTGACACTTCCACAAACGGTTTCGACAACAACGCTGAGTCGCTCCACACGTCTTCGTTTCTTTTGCAGAGTTATCTGGATGCGGCCGATCGCGTGCTCGACGCCGCAATCGCTAATACCCAGGATCCCTGGCAGATCGACAAGCGCTTTGATCTAAAGGAGGAGAAGTCGGTGGCAAAAACAGGCAGCGTCTACAAGCATATCGACGATGGCGTAGCGATTTTCGCGGTTTGGGAATCAGCGAACATCCGTGTTACGATGTGGAATTTTAACACTCATTTTCGCGGGAAGTATAAAATAAAAATTTCGGGCTACGGATTCCAGAGCGATGGCAAGCCGGTCGATTTTCACGTCAACGCGGGGACGTTTAAAGAGGTGACCGAGGAGCGGCTCATCGATTATTTTTCGTTTCCCGCAGACAAACCGACAGTCCTCGAATTCACCGAGCAGCTCGAGCCCGAGAATCGTCTCCGAATCCTCGCGGACGGGCTTCCCTCGCTGCCGCCGGAAATTGAAAAAATCGGTGCTGAAAACTACAAGGGGCCGGGGCTCGTGATCCAGTGGGTGGATATTAAAGGGCCTTTACACGATTCCTGGCCGCCGCAGAGTCATCGTTCTATATTTGGCGATCTGCGACGAGAGCGAATTGCAAACGCCACAGAGCGGCATTCCCATGAGGTCGTTTCGAATCAACCGAATGACGATGCCGAGCGAGTCTTGCGAGAGTTTGCGAGTCGCGCATTTCGGCGCGAGGTGACGGACACGGATATTCGTCCCTTTTTACAACGAGTAGAATCCCGGCTCGACGAAGGCTATTCGTTCGAGCAAGCGGTGCGCGTCGGTCTCAAAGGCGTGTTGGTTTCGCCAGAATTTCTGTTTCTACGCGAGAGCACCGAAGACGGGAAACTCGACGACAACGCGTTAGCCAGTCGGCTTTCATATTTTCTGTGGAGTTCGATGCCGGACCAGCAGCTGCAGGAGCTGGCCGCAGCGGAAAAGCTGCACGAACCGGATGCCCTTTACGCCCAGGTCGAGCGCATGCTGAGCGATCCGAAGGCTTCGGAGTTTACCAGAAACTTCACCGGTCAATGGCTTAGCCTGCGGGCGATCGACGACACATCGCCCGAGCGAGTGCTGTATCCGAAGTACGACGACGTACTCAAAGACGCTTCGCTTAAAGAGCCAAAGCTATTTTTCGATGAAGTACTGAAGCACGATCTGAGCCTGACGAACTTCGTGTCTTCCGACTTCACTTTCCTGAATGCTCGGCTCGCAAAGCACTATGGAATTCCAGGAATCGAAGGGGCTGGCATGAGAAAAGTGGAACTGCAGCCGGAGAGTCACCGAGGCGGTGTGATGACCATGGCCAGCGTGTTGAAAGTGACAGCTAACGGTACAACGACTTCTCCTGTTCTACGCGGTGCTTGGTTGCTGGATAGAATTCTAGGAACTCCTCCCTCGCCACCGCCGCCAGACATCGAGGCGATCGAGCCAGACATTCGTGGGGCGACGACGATTCGCGATCAGCTCGCGAAACATCGGAATGTTGAAAGTTGCGCCGACTGTCATAACGAAATCGACCCGCCCGGATTTGCGCTTGAGAGTTTCGATGTGATCGGTGGCTGGCGCGATCAATATCGAATGACAGGCCAGCGTCGGCAGCACGAAGGTCGCTGGGTTCGTTATGCGCATGGCCCGGAGGTCGATCCGAGTGACGTTTTACCGGACGGACGGCAGTTCCAGAACATCGATGAGTATAAGCAGTTGCTGCTGGAAGATAAAGATCAACTGGCCCGCAATCTGGCCGAAAAACTTCTCGCTTACTCAACTGGCGCGGAACTGACGTCGCTCGACTCTCCGCAAGTTGACTCCATCGTCAGCCGTGTTCGTAAGCAAAATTTCGGCTTCCGTTCTTTGATCCACGAAGTCGTGCAGAGTGATTTGTTTCAAACAAAGTGACTACGAATATGAATATCCATCGTCGACAATTCATTCGCGCTGCGGGCATTTTTCTGGCCTTGCCGGGACTGAACGTTTTTGCTGAAGATGAGGAACAGCCTCCCCGCCGCATCGTCTCGATCTGCGCGCCTCTCGGATTGCATCCAGACAACTTTATCCCACAACAAACTGGCAAAGATTACGAGCTGTCCCCGTATCTCGAAGTTGTGAAGGATTTCCGCGATGACTTCACCGTCATTTCCGGTCTCGAGCACGCTGGCATGAGCTCCGGATTCGCACACCAGGCTTCAGCCAGTTTCCTGACAGGGATCCCAGGTGCCGGTAGACCCGGATTTCGTAACGCAATATCGCTCGACCAATTTGCGGCTAGTCACATTGGAAATCAGACGCGGTTCCCGAGCCTCGCTCTAGCTGGCAGGGGAGCTGGAGGGCTTAGCTGGACTCGGACGGGAGCGCTGATTCCTGCCAGCGACTCTCCCGCAAAGGTTTTTGCCCGGTTGTTTCTGAAAGGTACACCCGCGCAGCAGCAGGAGCAAATGCGGCGAATCGAAGACGGCCGAAGTATACTCGATGATGTCCGCGAGCAGGCAAAGTCGCTGCGGGTCGGCCTCGGAACAAATGATCGCGATAAACTCGACGAGTACGTGACGAGCATTCGGGAGCTCGAACAACGCATGGTGAACGACGAAAGTTGGGCAAAAAAGCCGAAGCCGAAAGTCGATGCAGAGCCGCCCAAAGACATTCCGAATCCCAACGATTTAATTGGTCGCACGCGTCTGCTCTTCGACCTGACTCATCTTGCGATCCAGACTGATTCGACTCGGCTAATTACGATCATGCTTGCCGGGCAAACTGCCTCTCCGCCGATCGAAGGTGTCTCGCTCGGTCATCACGACCTTTCGCACCACGGCAAGGATCCTGGAAAGCTCGCCCAGCTTAAGATCGTCGAAATCGAAACGATGAAGACGTTGCGAGGGCTGCTTGAGAACCTCAGCAAGTCGAAGGAGGGTGATTCCAGCCTACTAGATCGCACGACTGTTTTTCTCGGAAGCAATCTCGGAGACGGCAGCAGTCATTCGCCGAAAAACCTGCCGGTCTTCCTCGCTGGAGGTGGCTTTAAGCATGGCCAGCATCTTCAATTCGATCTGCAGAATCCGCCGCCGCTGTGCAATCTTTATGTCAGCATGCTTCAGCGTCTCGGCGTCGAAACTGACGAGTTCAGCACGAGCACTGGTACGCTGACCGGCCTTTCGATGGCGTGATGGAGATTCAGGTGCTGGACGCGAGCTGCTCGATTCGATCGTGACAATCGTGACCGCGCCACCAACGAGAGCTTGGTTTGCTTGGTCCTTCGGTCTCCAAATCACTCCCGATTGGAGTCAGGTCTTGAAGAAACGCTTGCAGCCCAAGCCGCCTTCAATCAAAGTAACCAGCCGTTTCTAATGGCCATTTTTCTGGGCTCCATAAAAACGAGCTGGGCTTGATTTTGAAGTAGATGCCGCCGTGGCGGAACGGTAGACGCAACGGACTTAAAATCCGTTATCCTTCGGGGTGTGTGGGTTCGATTCCCACCGGCGGTACATTCATTATCAATGAGTTACGAAAAGTCGGCTTGGAAGCGGAATTTCGCGGCGGGTCTGAAGATCCTTATCTACGATTTTCGTAGAGGGAATCGCCAGAATTTCGAGATTCCGCTACGCTTCGCTGCTTTGCGCCCGGATATCCCGAGTTGAATATCTGGGACGGCGTTTCCCAATTACAGAGCAGGTTTTTCTTCGGATTCGGCTGAAATTTTCCGACTTGGATCGATAAAGAGCCAGCAAACTGCGCCAGCGAAGTAGATTCCGGCTAACAGAAAGAGAACGAAACTATTGCTGTCGAAGCCGCCTTTCTTGAGCCAGTCGAAAAGTATGCCCAGCAGGATCGGCAGGCCGCCGGCTCCGATGTTTCCCCACATGTTCATCATCCCGAAAAATGGTGCGACGTGACGGCCGCTGATGTCGATCGCAGTCGAGTAGGAGCAGGGGCCGGCGAGTCCGCTCAAGAATGCCGCAGATGCGAGGAGGGCGATCGCTGCAGGCAGGCTGTTGACGAAAAACGCGCCAAGGATGAGGACTCCGGTCAGGCTGAGGCAGATTGCGCCGACTTTCGAGCGGCTCGTGCGTAAACTGCGGGTCCGCCTGTATACGGAATCGACAATTGCTCCGCCAAAAAGACTACCGACGAGAAGTGAGCTGAGGATGATCGCGAGAAAGAGACCGGATTTTTCGATCGTGACGTCGCTGTTCGATTCCTGGATGTATGTCGGAAACCAGGTGACGAAAAACGAGTAGCCGGCGGCGCGGAAAAACTGCTGCGCACACAGTAGCCAGAGAGTTTTGCTTTTGAGCGCTGCGGCCCAGGGAATCGGCCCCGCTTCCGTTGGTTGCGAGGGGCTGTCCGCGCGGATCAGCTCCAGTTCGCTGAAATTGACTCGGGAATGAGCCTGCGGGTCGTCCCGAAATCGCAGGAAAAAACCGGCGACCCAGATCAAGCTCGGTATCGCAAAAATCACGTAAATCCAGCGCCAGGAGATCGGATCGATGGAGACTCCGGGGACGGTCCAGTTAACAAGTGGAATGACGAATTGGCTCCAACCCCCGGTGATGAGAATTCCCGCCAGAAAAACAGCGACGATCGCGCCAACCTGCATTCCCGCGGCGAGAATTCCACACGCGATCGAACGCTGGCTGAGCGGCATCCATTTTGAGATCGACTGCGTCGCAGCCGGGAAGGCACCGGCCTGAGCCAGACCCATTCCAATCTGCGCAACGAAAAGCAGCCAGAAGACGGGCGAAACTCCGATTAGGATCGCGGAAACCGCCCAGAGAAAGGCAAATCCGGAGAGAGCAAGACGGGCACCGAAGCGCTGGCTTAACATTCCGGCTGGAATCTGGAGGAACGCGTAGCTCAAAAAAAACGTCCCCATGACCCAGCCCATTTCGGACTTCGAAACGTCGAATTCCGCGCGGATCGAGCTCTCGGCGATGCCGAAAACACTTCGGCAAAGGTAAGCCAGTGCAGCCGCGCAGGTCAGCCAAGCCAAGGCCGTATAACGAACTCTTGTTGGACGCGTTGCGAGCTCCAGCTTAGTCGAGGGCGGCCGATTGGGATTTTCGTTATCGGTCACGCTTTGATTTGCCCCCCCACTTCAGTCGTGAGTTTTTCGAGCGAGCCGCTCGCGAACGGTGTCTGCCAAGCCTGATAGGCGTCTGCCGAATAAAGCTCAGCCGGCGGGAGGTAGCCGACAGAGCCGTTGGCCAGATTCAGATAGAGGAGAGGTTGATCGCCTACCTGTTCGCGCAGGGTTTTCTGGATCGAGGAATAGGCTTCACACATTGTCGCGGCGAGGACAAGATCGCCGATTCGCCAAACCCAGACGGGTAACGAATATTCGGAGCCGTCGCCGATGTTCCTGCGAATATCGCGCTTGCGGCGGAGGCGTTCTTCGAGAGCTCGATCGGTTTCTGCAACTCGCTGAGTTTCGAGTTCGTCAGCGCTTGGCCAGTCTTTCAGATCCAGTTTCACCTCGATAATTTCCGCTTCGAGCTGAGTTGATAGCTCAGCCGGCGCGTTACGCCAAATTCCGAGCGTCGCTCCAGATTCGACCACTCGATCAAACAGCAGCTGCTGGCCGGCGGGTTCCATCGCGGCCAACGTCGCGAGCGCCGCGTGTCCAAGCTGACGGCCATTGCGATCGGCGACATCAACATCGCCAGTGTACTGGTGTTTCGGGGCCAGCTCTCCGGACGCGCCTTGAAAAAACAGGGCCAGCGCATTCGGCTCGGCTTCCTGGATCGTGCGCCGCATCATTCCGACGAAATCGGATGAAATCAGGCGGTTTTCCCAAGCAAGAGTGGTCGGATGACAAGCGTAATTGACGAGGACGGCCGTTAATTCGCCATCGGCGTCTGTGACGCGACCGACCAGAAGCGTGTCGTCTGGCGGACAGGCTGGGGCGGGGTCGAATCCGCAGACAATTCGACCGTCGTGATCCAAATCGCGAGCCTGAGCGAGATCGCAGCGGCCGTATTGCCATTCCAGGGTCGCCTCGACGGCCGATTCAAGAGCTTCCTGAACGGCGTCCCCGGTTCGAGTCAGGATGTCGTCGAGAAACGGCTCCAGCAGTTCGCCACCCTGCCAGTCCGGGTCAATTTGATCGGTTAGCGGAGGAGCTGAGTGCGTGTGCGTCAGGCAGAAGAGCAGACGCGAGGAATCCAGGCCGAGTCGATCCAGCAGCTGCTGGCGGAATTTCCGCTCAAGATCGAGAGATCGCCACCAGCCGAGGTCCGCGTCGATCAAAACCAGCGGATCGCCGCCACCGAGCGGTTGCAGAGTCAGAGTAGTGATGAAGAGGCGACGATGCACGCCTTCAGCGGTGTCGTGCTCAGCGGCACCCCAGTTTCGGCAATAAATTCCGGCTTCGGGCGTGATATTTTCGCGCGCTACGCCGATGCGTCCGCGAAAGCCGGGCTGTTGGGTTTTCGAGCTCACTCCAACGTTTTAGCGGGTTCCTGTCTTAATTCCAACCTGAATCATTCGGCTACTCTCCGATGTCTTCGTTCCAGAGTTCGGTGCGTTCGGCGATGAACTCAGCCATCAGCCGTTTGCAGTCGACGCTGTCGGCTCGAACCAATTCGACGCCGCGTGAAGCGAGCCAATCTTCTTCGCCCATAAAAGTTTCGTTTTCGCCGATCACGACTTTGGGAATTCCGTAAAGCAGAATCGCGCCGGAGCACATCGAGCAAGGCGAAAGAGTCGTGTAAATCACGCTTTCGCGATAAACGCGAGCCGAAAGCCGACCTGCATTTTCCAGCGCATCCATTTCGCCATGGAGAACCGCGCTGCCGTTTTGAACTCGGCGATTGTGGCCGCGCCCGATGATTTTCCCCTCGTGAACGATGACGCTGCCGATCGGAATCCCGCCCTCGGCGGCACCGAGGCGGGCTTCTTCAATCGCAGCGTCCAGAAACGGATCCATCGAACCTTTTCTACTTCTTTTTCGGAGCCGCTTTCTTCTTTTTCTTCGCGCGAGGAGGCCGAGGAGGGTCGTTCTCAGGCAATTGATATTGAACGCGTAGACGAGCGAGTTCGGCTGCAAGTTCTTTGACTCGACCAGCGTATTCCGGGTTTGCGTATTCGTTCTGAAGCTCGTTCGGATCTTTTCCGAGGTCGAAAAGCTCCCATTCTTCCTTCTGATAGTAGCTGATCAGCTTCATTTTCCCATCCGTAACGCCGAAGTGGCGAGCAACGCTGTGAGCACCTGGGAATTCGTAGTAATGATAATAGAATGACTTGCGCCAATCATCCGGAGTTTTCCCTTTGAAAAGTGGAACGAGACTTGAGCCCTGCATATCATCTGGAAGCGGTGCGCCTGCGAGATCAAGGAAGGTCTGGGCAAAATCGAGATTCGAAGTGATATCACCATTCACGCTGCCTGGTTTGATCACGCCCGGCCACATTGCCAGCAGCGGTGTGCGGAGCGATTCTTCATACATCCAGCGTTTATCGAACCAGCCGTGCTCTCCAAGGTACCAGCCTTGATCCGAAGAATAAATGACGATCGTATTCTCGGACAAACCAGCTTCATCGAGGTAATCGAGAATTTCGCCGATCCCATCATCGACTGATTTAACGCAGCGAAGGTAATCCTTGACGTAGCGCTGGTATTTCCACTTAACAAGAGCCTTGCCTTTGAGGTTGGCCTCCCGAAATTTCTGATTCTTTGGCTCGTAGGCCGCGTTCCAGGCTTCCAGCTGTTCTGGATTCAATCCGCCCGGCTTTTTCAGCTTCAAATCGTTATCATTGAGGTGTCTTTCAATCGTCATCGACTGCTCAGAAGCTGGAGAAGCGCGGTTTTCGTAATTATCCCAGAGAGTCTCGGGCTCGGGGATTTCAACATCGTCCAACCATGTGAGATACTTCGGTCCAGGCTGCCAATTTCGGTGGGGAGCCTTGTGCTGATACATCAACATGAAGGGCTTGCCGTCTTCGCGCTCGTTTTTCAGCCAATCGAGTGATTTTTCTGTGATGATATCAGTGGTGTAACCGGTGTGTTTGACGGTGGTTGGATTTCCGTTTTCGCCTCGCGTGATCATCGGCGGATTGTAATAAGGACCCTGGCCAACCAACACATCGTAATAATCATAGCCTTGAGGCGTCGATTTCAGGTGCCACTTGCCAACGACCGCCGTCTGGTAGCCGGCTTTCTGCAACAATTTTGGAAACGTCTGCTGATCACCGTTAAAATTGTTGCCGTTGGTCATGAAGCCGTTGATGTGGCTGTACTTTCCGGTCTGAATCACAGCACGACTTGGGCCGCAGATTCCGTTCGTCACGTAGCAGCGGTCGAAGCGCATTCCGCCGTCAGCGATCCGATCCATATTCGGCGTCGCCATCCGCGTTTCGTCGTAAGCGCTCAGCGCCTGAGTGCAGTGATCATCGGTGAAAATGAAAACGATGTTTGGCCGATCCTGAGCCGCAGCAGCGCTGGCGAACAGCAGGAATGAAAACAGCAGGGTTTTGAGATTCATGCGCCCTCCTTTGCACTCCGCAGTCGAACCAGCAACCGAATTCAATGACCGCGCGCGCTCTGGATTCTGGATGATTCTCATTTTTTGGAAAATTAACATTTACGAAATATGAATGAACGTGAACAATTCGGTGCTTGTCAGGGTTTCCTGACAGAACAAAAACCTCAAACTCGCAAGCCCCCATGACAATTTCACCGTCTCAGTCAATCAAACGCGGATTTTTCTGGCTGTCCGGCGCCGGAACCGAAAGTCTTGAGCAATGCCCGAACTGGGAACAGCGCAAGTACGTCGCCTACGGCGCAACCGTGTTGGTTCCAGCGATCTTTGCCTTCATCGCCTGCGCCTACGCACTGTCGACCCTGACAGACAGCTGGTTTTTTATCATTCCAATCGCTCTCGCCTGGTCGTTCATCATCCTGACGATCGATCGAGCGCTGCTCGCGACCTACCGAACGTACCAGCCGTTTCTCAGGCGAGTTGGACAGTTTTCCCTCCGCTTCGTCGTCGCTCTTTTGATGGGGTTGACGATCTCTCACCCATTAACGTTGTTACTCTTCCAAGACACGATCAGCTCGGTGGTTGAAGAAGATCGTGACACAGACATCATCGCCGTCAGAGGTGAATCGACCGCCGAGAAGGGTGCGGTCGAACAGCGGATCGTTGCGCTCGAAGGCGAGATCGGCGAGCAACGAACTCGCTGGAATGAGACTTTCAACGCCGCCTTCATCGTTGAGGACGCTCTCGCAACCGCGACTGATCCGAAAGACGGGCTTTCTGCTGAAGCGAAGGTTGAACTCGAGACTGAAATCGCCTCGGCTACCGAGCCGTTGAAGGTGAAAATCAGCGAAGTGGACACGAAAGTGGGTGAACTCACGACGAGCCATCAAACCCTCCAAACCGATCTGGATCACTGGCAACGCGAGTTCGAAAGCGAGGTCAACGGACAGCGCAGTGGGTTAGCCGGAGTCGGGCCGAGGGCAAGGAGCATTCGCGATGACCAACTCGCTTGGCGACGGGCCGAGGCACCCAGAGTCGGCGGAATGATCGAGTACCTGACCGCTCAGCGGACAGGGCTTCAGGAAGAGGTTAACGCGGTCGAAACTCGCCTGACAGAAGGCGCGGTCGCGGCAGCAACTGCTCATGCGGATCTGGAAAAGGCCGAGCGGAAACGGGTAGCTGCGCTGAAGCGTCAGGTTCAAGAAGAGCAGGCTGGGCAGTTCGTCGGTCAGCAGAATGCAATTCGCTCGACGATCTCAACGCAGATCGACACGCGTTTGGCGGAGCTCGGTCGGCTTCAGGGCGAACTCGTGGCGTTAGGGAGTGACGAGCAAACCCGAGTGACAGCAATCCGCGGCGAATCGAGAAAGGACCTGCTAACGCAGACTCTCGCTCTGCACAGCCTCTTCAATTCGGGAGTCGACGGCGGGAAATTCGCGCTCATCGCTTATCTCATTCTGGCCTCCCTTTTCATGCTGATCGATACGATTCCGCTGGTCGTGAAATTCTTCTCCAAACCTGGGCCTTACGATACTTTGGTCGACTGCGAAGAGGTCCGGTTCGACACGAATCGCGACAATTTTCTAAAGGGGTTCAGCCAGTATTCCGATGAGCTCGCAGCCAGCCCGCTGCTGCACATGACGGCGAACAAGCCGCTTGAACGCGCGTTAATTGAAGGTGTGGATCGCTCTCGGGCCGCCAAAGCGTTCATCGAACATCTGATGGATCTGGAGCGCTCGTTTCAAGAGCGAATCGATCAGGAACGCGAACAACTTGAAGGAATCGATTGGCAAAAAGCACAGGCGCGGACTCAGGTTCTCGAGCACATGTCTCAATCATTTTACTCCGATCTTCAGAAGCGTATGGAACGGTTCTTCCAAAGCGGCGACACTCCAGCTAATGCTTATGGCTGATTAAAATCGCGACCGCGCTCATCTGCGCCGTTTTCCCAAACTTGGCTTCTTCTACTCGACCACCCCGGCCCGTGACCACGCGCACAAATTGTGGATGCTGACCGCTAACGAGATGAATTTGTCAGAAGGAAAACGGCGCTGCTGAGCGCGGACGCACTTCGTTAATTCAGTTTTCCCGTCAGGTAGTCGGTTCTCCGCTTCACCTCTCCGCCCTGAGATTTCACAGCCTTGAGATCGATCTCGAATTTGTAGCCGTGGAAATCGCGGAGAAAAACGACCGCGTTCATCACGATCAGAGTTTCTACGTGGCTTTCGCTCTTGGCAAGCACGTCGAGTAGCGTCGGAACGGGATCAGCGGCGTGGATCGAACCAAGAAACTCAGCCGCGCGAGTTCGAACCAGCAGCTGCTCGTCGTCCAAAAGGGGCTTTGCGGCTTCGGCAAGCGACTCAGCGGCTTTGCCGAAAACTGCGCAATCGGTCAACGCCCATTGACGGACGTTCGGGTTGTCCGATTTGAGCGCCGCTTCCAATTTCGGTCGCGCTTCGTCGAACGGCAGAAGCGCGAGGTCGGCGATGTCGACGAGGTCTTCGATTTCAGCCTTGTGCGCTTGGCCGAAAGCGACCGGGTTGTCCATGGCCTCGTCGAAAAGGACGCTTTCCGGATAGAGACTGAGATCGGGAAGCGCTTTGACGTGCGAACTCAGCCGAGTGCGGAGATCGATCAGAGTTTCGGCGAGCGCGGGATCAGCAGCGAGGTTTTTGGTCTCGTGAGGATCGGCTTCCAGGTCGTAGAGTTCTTCCGCGGGCTTGCTTTCGAAAAATCTGGATTGAACCGGATTCAAACCACCCGCTTTCCAGATTTCCCGCCATTCTTCGAAGGCCAACATTCTATAGCGATAGTTGTTTTGCAGTCCGTCTGGATAGTAGCCTTGGTAGTTGCGGAAGTACTTGAATTTGCCCTTCCGCAGGGTGCGGATGAACTCGTATTTTTCGTCGAACCGATCTGCGTAGCCAAAAGTCTCGTTGCGACCGTTTACGTCAGCCATTTTGACTCCGTCGCCAAGAAACGGACGCCCGTCCATCTGCTCAGGAACCTCGAGTCCGGCTAGTTTCAGGGTCGTCGGGCCAAAATCGATGAAGCTGACAAAGCCGCTTACCCGGGAGCCTCGCGCGCCGTCGACAAGGTGCTTCCAGTTTTCCGGAATGCGAACCACGAGCGGCACGTGAAGGCCGGTTTCGCGGACATAGCCTTTGCTGCCAGGCAAGACGCCACCGTGATCACCGAAGTAAAAGATGAATGTGTCTTCGAGCACGCCGTCTTCTTTCAGCTTTTCGACCGTCTTCCCAACCCATTCGTCAACCGCCATGATCTTATCTTGATAACGCGCGTAGGTGTAGCGGAAAATCGGTGTATCGGGATAATAAGGAGAGATCGTGACGCTCGATCGATCAGTTTTGGTCTGCTCCTTTTCCATCACCGTAGTTTTGAAATGAAGCGAGCTTTCGTGCGAGGTCCCGAGGCTCTCCATGTGGAAAAACGGCTGCTTCGCCTCCGGCCGGTTGCGCCAGTTGGCTTTCCTTGAGGACTCGTGCCAGTTGTTTTTGGGCTCAACCGCGTTGTAGTCTTTTTTCGAATTATTCGTAGTGTAGTAGCCTGCTTCAGCGAGGAAAGTTGGGAACATTTTGAGCCCTTCCGGCATTTCGGCCAATTTCGACTTTCGATGAAAATGCGTTCCGATCCGCGGACCGTAACAGCCGGTCTGAAGCGTCGTCCTTGCCACGGAACAGACCGGGCTGTTGGAAAACGCGTGCTCGAACAAAAGCCCATTTTCCGCGAGCTGTGCGATGTTCGGTGTCGGCGCGCCAGCTTCATCGAAGAGATCCAGGTAGTGCTTAGAATTGTCTTCGGAAAGCAGCCAGACGATGTTCGGTCGTTCTGCAGCGTTGAGCGAGACCGCGCCGAAGAGGCAAGCGAGGGCGGAAAGGAGGATTCGGATCATGCGCCGACGTTGGGCCGGATTGGCCGAGATTCAACCAGCAGCTGCTGCTTGCAACCCGGCGCGCCCGCTCCGAAAGTCAGCGCCCTATGGCCACTGCCCCTACGAATCTTCCGCCGAAAGCTTTCGCGGATCAGCAGAAAATTCTCGAACAGATCCGAACTGAGATCGCCAAGGTCGTTGTTGGCCAGGAGCGAGTCGTCGATCGGCTTCTGCTCGCGCTGCTGTGCAACGGTCACGTCTTGATCGAAGGCGTCCCGGGGCTCGCGAAAACGCTTCTCGTCAGCACCTTGGCGAAGACGCTCGACGTCGGTTTCAACCGGATTCAATTCACGCCTGATCTGCTCCCTGGCGACCTCGTCGGGACGCTCGTTTTCAACCCGAAAACCGGCGAATTTCGCACGCAGCAGGGCCCGATTTTCTCGAACATCCTTCTGGCAGACGAAATCAACCGTTCGCCTGCGAAGGTTCAAAGTGCGCTGCTCGAAGCGATGCAGGAGCGCCAGGTTTCGATCGGCGACGAGACGTTCATGCTGGATGAGCCGTTCATGGTCCTCGCGACGCAGAACCCGATCGAGCAAGAGGGGACCTACCCGTTGCCCGAAGCCCAGCTCGACCGCTTTTTGTTCAAAGTCATCGTCGATTACCCGACGATGGACGAGGAGCAGGAAATCATGCGCCGGATGGCGAAAGCGACGCCCGATCTGGGCGCAGGAGCGGTGGTTACCGGCTCGCAAATTCTGGAACTTCGCTCGACTCTCGATGAAGTCTTCATGAAGGAAAACATTGAGCGCTACATCCTTCAAATCGTGGATGCGACCCGGCGTCCGGAGAAATACGGGCTGGAAGAATTGGCTCCCCTGATTCGTCACGGCGGATCGCCCCGTGCCTCGATTTTCCTCGCGAAGGCCTCGAAAGCCAACGCGATGATGGAAGGACGCGATTACGTCGTGCCTGGTGACGTCCGCTCGATCGCGAGCGAAGTTCTGAGGCATCGGATCGCGCTAACCTACAAAGCGGAGGCGCGCGATCTGACGAGCGATCAGCTGATCGATAAGATTTTCATGGCGGTCTCGCCGCCGGCCTAGCCTAGACGGTAGGCTCCCATCCTTTCCGGTATTCTCTGCCCCACAGCTCCATCGCTTCGGCGTCGGTCGGCTTGCCGGTCGCCTGATCGATTTCGAGCGTCTTGCCTGTCTTGTGCGCGATGTTCGCGAGGTGACACCAAAGGGTCGACTTCTGCGCGATCTCGATTTCCGAATTCAGCGGCACATCCGCCCGGATCGCATCGGCGAGATTCTGGAAATGATATTTGTCGCCGCCTTCGGCTTTGACCGCCTCGATTTCTTTGCCCTGGAGATCGTAGAACTTCGCCGTGTTCGAGTCGAAACTGGCTAAGCCCCCCTCGCATGAGACGGTGACGAATGGGCGGTTCTCCGGCTTGATTCGGTGGCAGCTGCTCTGCTCCCACTGACCACCGTACTCCTCAAAATCATAAACCGCGCAGCCTGTGTCCGGCGTTTCCTGATCGTCATCGTAGTGGTATCGATTGCCGACGTAGCTCACCCGAAGCGGTGGTTTTTCCGCCTGCAAAGCCCAGCGGACGATGTCGAGACTGTGGACGCCGTTGTTGGCCATTTCGCCGCCACCGAAGTGCCAGTGCCAATGCCAGTTGTAAGGAATCAGGTTGTCCTTGTATGGAAAGTCAGGGCATGGCCCGAGCCAAATGTCATAGTCAATCGAATCGGGGACGGGAGCCGGCTTGCCCTTCTTAATTCCCGGCCGCTGTCCGAGGTAAGCAGCTCGGCTGAAGAGCGGCTTGCCGATGATCCCTTCGTGCAGTTTCTGGATGCTCGTGATCATCGACGGGTAACTTCGCCGCTGATTGCCCATCTGGACTTTCTTGTCGTACTTCCGCGCCGCTTCGACGATCATTTCGCCCTCACGCGCGTTGTGGCTGCCGGGTTTTTCCACGTAAACATGCTTGCCGGCCTTCATCGCCAGAATCGCCGCCGGGGTGTGCCAGTAATTCGGCGTCGCGATCGAAATCACGTCGACGTTCGGATCGGCGAGCATCTCGCGGAAATCCTTAACCGCTTTCGGTGGCTGCTCCTGCCCCGAGTCCTTCACTCCACGAACCCCGCCTTCGAGCCGGGCGTCATCGACATCGCAAACATAGCCGATTTCGACTCCTGGAACTTGCAGCCAGCCTTTGATGTGTCCGCGCCCGCGACCGAGGCCCATCACGCCGACAACGAGGCGGTTAGACGCAGCGTCCTGACCGCTGAGATTGGAAACGAGGTTGAGCGAAGCGGCACCAGCAGCTGCTGTGGAGAGTCCGGTGTTGAACCGGCGGCGGGAGAGGTTTGTATCTGACATCGGTTTGGTGGTTTGATTCACTCAAATGGTCTGGAGCCCGATGTCAAGGCTGGTCGATCTACGAGCCGGACCTCTGCTCATATTTGTCGGTTGAATTGCAACGGAGGTTGACTTGTGAAGGCCATCAGCTTGGATCGGGTTCTGGCTTCGATCTGATGAAAAAACTCGCCCTTCTCCTTCTTTCGCTCCTCCCGGCAGCTGCTGGCGCGGATGAGCGCCCCAACATCCTCTTTATATTCTGCGACGACCACGCGACGCAGGCGATCAGCGCTTACGGCCATGAGCCGAAGCTGAATTCGACGCCGAACATCGATTCGATCGCCGAAGGCGGGATGCTTTTCCGGCGTTGCCTCGTGACGAATTCGATCTGCGCGCCGTCACGAGCGGTCGTCCTGACTGGGCAATATTCCCATGTCAATGGTCAGATGACGAACAAAGACACCTTCGACGGCAGCCAGCAAACAGCCCCGAAACTGCTCCAAGCGGCTGGTTATCAGACCGCGATCGTAGGCAAATGGCATTTGAAGTCTGAGCCGACTGGGTTTGATCACTTCGAAGTGCTGAAAGGCCAAGGCCAATACTATAATCCCGCTTTTAGAACTAAGGATGGAATTATTCAGCACGAAGGTTATACAACTGACATCATAACTGAGCGCGCGCTTGATTGGCTGAAAACCGAGCGCGACCCAGACAAGCCGTTCCTCCTGATGTGTCAGCACAAAGCGCCGCACGGACGCTGGGAACCGGCTATCCGGCACCTCGAACTTTTCGATGAAATCGAGATCCCCGAGCCCGCGTCGCTGTTCGACGACTACGCTGGACGAAGTAAAGCTCCCACTCAGCACGCGATGGGGATCGCCGATCACATGGGCGAGGCCCGTCTGATGTTCAAGTATTCGAGCAAGCACACGCCTGAGCAGTTGCTGGCGTTCGACGCGTATTTCAAGCCGCGCAACGAGGCCTTTCTCGAGGCAAATCTACAGGGCGATGCGCGGACTAAATGGCATTACCAGCGCTATATCAAAAACTACCTTCGCTGCGTTCAGGCTGTCGATGAAGGGGTGGGGGATCTCCTCGCTTATCTCGATGACGCGGACCTCGCGGACAATACCGTGGTCATTTACATGTCTGATCAGGGTTTCTATCTTGGCGAGCACGGTTGGTTCGATAAGCGCTGGATGTATGAAGAGAGCCTGCGGACGCCGTTGTTGGTTCGTTGGCCCGGCGTGACACCTGAAGGGACGGTTCAAGACGAATACATCGTCTCAAATCTCGATATCGCTGAAACCTGGCTCGAGATCGCTGGCGCGGAAATTCCTGAGGACATGCACGGCCGCTCGCTCGTGCCGCTGTTTTCCGGCGAAACGGTCGAGGATTGGCGCAGCGATTTCTATTATCATTATTATGAAGCTGGCGGCCACGGAGTTCCTCTGCATTTTGGCGTGACGGATGGGACGAACAAGTTAATCCGATTTATCGGCGATGATCTCGACGCAACGGAGTTCTACGATCTTGATCGTGATCCGAATGAAATGCGGAGCGAGTTCACCAATCCGGAATACGCCGGTCGAGTTCGGGAACTCGAAGACCGAATCAAACATCACCAGCAGCTGCTGGGTATCCAACGGGAATAGCCACATTCTTGTCATCGTATCTCGCTGACGATTCGCAACCAATCCGATAGAGCCGGATCGCGTCCAGGTTGCACACCAACAGCCTTGGCGGTTGCCCGAACGGCTGCCTCTCGATGGTGATCTGCCGCCCGTCGGCCGAGGCGAAGCGCTGCTCGAAGGTCACCGGTTGGGCTCGGGCCAAATCACTTCTCTGTCGAATCGCACGAGGACGACTTCGAAATTCACGCCGTAGGCGTCAGAAAGCCGCTGCGCCGCTGAGCGCCGAATCTCGCTGTCCGTTCTCCAATCTGCGGAAAGAAAATCTTCGGCGTGCGAATCGAACCGTTCAAAGTCTTCTCGGAGGCGTTCGACCGGAACCAGCAGCCGACCGGCAAACTCGTTCGCCTCACGCTCAATTTCATACTTCCGACCGCCCCAGTCCCAAGTCCAACGCGCAAAGTCATCCTCGCGCGGGAACTCCCCGCGGTGAAGCTCCTGCGACCGATCTCGTGGGCAATGATAGCCACAGATGCTTCAGCTTTCATTTCGGCGTGGAATTGATCTACAAATCGACTCGGCAGCCACATGATTCCTAGTGAAATCCATAGTCATGGTGGCGTCCGTGTTGAAGGGGCTGTTGAGATCGTCGAACGGAATTATGTCGCAGACGCAACTCCAGCTCAGCCATCGAGATCACGTCGACGGGCAAATGCTCCAAAATCGTCTGTCAGGTATGGCGAACGAATTCTTCAACCTGCGGGCATACTTCGGTTTTCCGACTCCTCTCTCTCTCTCTCTGATTCGTTAGTCGGGAAGAGTTGATTTTTTTGATTCCCGCAACGAGTTCTCGAATCTGTTTTTCATCCAGATAGTTAGCCCGCATCGACCTGAAAAACGCTGGCAGTTTCCGCAGCAGCAGCTCGTTCTCGATCATATCGCGAGGCAACTCCTTGCGCGCCGCCGCAGCTATGTCGAGAAACTCATGACGGTCGTCACCCGTCTATTCGGAAAATCGGTCCAACGCTCGATCGTTTCAGCTTCCGTTGGCGGCGGAGTTAGCCCTCGCTCGATCTTGCTCCAATTGCAGGGATCGAGGCCTAGCTGCTGGCAAAACTGCCTCAGCATCAGCCGCTTCTCAATGCGAAGGTCTTTGATGAGTTCGCCGAAAGTCATAGGACTAGGAGGCTTGAGCGAATTCTTTCAGATCACTCTTCAGGGCTGAAGCGGCCCTTTTGGTGGTTCAATTTAGTTGCGATTCGAATGTTAAGCTCGGAAAGTCTACTCAGTTCGTTTCTCCATGGAAACGCGAGAATTACCCCGTAGAACTCCCGCTCTTGATCGCCTATCAGTTTTATCCGAGATCACTGCCTCTCGAATCTCCAATTCGAGAAGTAGTGAACGCGTTTGTGTGTGCCCAGCATGGGCGAGATGTAAATGGGGTGCAAGTCCCCTGTAGAAAGACCAGACATGATGAAATCATGAAGAAACTACCACCAGAAGCCAACTGCGTGCGGG
>JBLHKS010000022.1:0-55719 GCA_047620505.1 Verrucomicrobiales bacterium
TTTGACGTAGACATCTCACAACCGATCGAATTCGGTTATCGGCGCGAATGGCCAGCGAATGCTCATGATCGAAGGAAGCCTGGAGTCGGCGAGAGGTCCTTCGCCAGGCTCAGGATGACAGGAACCGGAAAAATCACCGCTCTCCGCGCTCGCGTTCCCAGAAAGCTCGCTCAGTCGAAACCATCAACGCCATCGCGCCGCCGCGATCGTCCCGCCCAAGAATTGCCTTCCGTTCGTAGTAAGCCCGAAGATCTTTCTGCTTCCCCGTTCCCGTGCAGACGTCGACAAGCCCCTGGCCATCCATCGCGATTCGCATTTTGATCGCATCCCAAGCGCGGTCGGCGATCGATTCGTAGGTTTCGCGATCGAGATACCCGGAACGCAGCCCACGCAAAATCGAAAACGTGATCATGCACGTGCTCGTGAACTCGCGATACGACTCTGGACGGTCGATCACCTGGTGGAACATCCCGCTCGGGTCCTGATGCTTGATCAGAGCAACGAGGTGCTTTTCCAAGTGTTCGAGAATCTCCTCGGTGCCCTCAAAATCGGGTGTCAGCGCCGCGTAAGTCAAAGTCAATCCGAGCGCGGGAAATCCGTTCCCCCGCCCCCAAGCGGCCTCGTCCAGCGGCGAATGCCGATAAAGTCCATCCTCACGCAGACACCATTCTTGAAGCGATCGAAGATGCTGAACAGCCGCCACGTAAAATCGTTCATCGCCGCTCCGCTGCCCCGCCTCAGCCAGAAGCGGACAGGCCATGAAAACCGCGTCGCTCATCTCGTTATGAGAGGGAACTGCGCTCAGCGGTTTTCCCTCGGCATCGAGCCCGATTTTTCCGGCTTCGAGAACCCACGCCCACGCGCGATCATCCTTGGCACGCCTCGCAAACTCGCAAAACATCAGATTGCCCGAAATCCAAGACCCGGAGAATTTTTCCGGCCGTGACGGCTCAACCGCAATCCACTTTTCAAGCTGCTCACTCGCAAAATCCAAGTGCGCCGCATTCCCAGTAAGCTCACCCGTCCGCATTCGGCCAACCAGCGCGAGAGCCGGAATGTAGGCGATCTGGCTGACTTTTCCCGGGTAATGTTCGCTGAGCGATTCGGCGATTTCGACGGCGCTCCGCCCGACCCGATTCTGCAATTCGAGACGCGCCGGCGATGGCCCGTTGTCGACCGACAAAAGCGCTTCCATCGCGGCTTCCCGACTGAGTTCCTTCGCTTTGACGCCCGGAACCACGCCGATGTTGCAGGGCCGATAGGCTTTGAGCGCAGCCAGCAGCTGCTGACTTTCGTCGCCACGCAAATCGATCACGAGGTCCGGCGCGTGCATCCCCAACCAGCGCCAGATCGAATGAGCAACGGCATGCTCGCCTTGATAAGCGGACCCGCCAGGTGGAAACTCGATCCCCGCTGGAATTGCGATCGCCGAAGCGGTGATTCGATCGCCGATTGGTCCTGCCCAGGTTCGAACCTTTTCAAAATCCGCCGGAGCGCAGACAAAAAGCGGACGGAATTTCGTAGTCTGGATGTCGAAATCTTCAGCAGTAACCTGAGCGAGGATTGGCTGATCATCCGGAGTCACGCCGATCGGAAACTCGAATGGTTCGACGGCGACGGCGCTCGAAATCAGAGCGAGCAGGCAAAATGGGATTCGATGCATTCGCTAATTCTGGGCGCGCCTTGAACTTCGATCAAGCGCGCCGATGCGGTTGATTGACGGCGAAATCTGCGCAGAGTGGCGTCATGAAATTCCTTCTGTCGTTTCTTCTCGCCACCGGTTTCAGCTTTGCCCAGGAAACTGGAAAAGTTGAAGGGCTCGGCGAATTGGCCGAGACGGCTCAATCCCGTTTTCACATCGGCGCGACGTTTGCGGCGGTCCCTGAGGATTTGCAATTCGAGCTGCTGCTGAAGCCGAAGGAAGGTCTCTTCGTCCGAGAGGTCAAAAAGGACTCTCCCGCTGCAAAAGCGGGCCTAAAAGAGGGCGACGTCATCGCAAAAATCGGCGACGCCGCCCTGAACTCGATCGACCAGCTCAATCGCGCTTTCGATCTCGCGGGTAAGGATGCTAAGGCGATCGAATTGACAATTTATCGCGCTGAGGAACTGAGAAAAATTTCAGTAACTCCAGCGAAGCGCGAAGGCGCGGCTCCCAGCCTTTCAGACAACCCGTTCGCTCCAAAGTCGAGCTGATTCAGCTAAACAGAAACGGCTCCCAGTCTTCGATTCCATGATGGTTTTGAAGCAGGACGATATTTTTGTTTAACGTGCTCATGGTAGTCCACCGATTTCAACCAGGCCGAGAGGTTAACACACAACGAACTGCCTGACAAGCTACAGAAGAATTTCTACTATCTTCCTTTTCTGCCTATCTAGCGAATCACCTTTTCAGGAATCCGCATACCCGGGATTCTCGTCCGCATTTTGTAGACGCTGGTCATCGCAGTCAGGTAAAGATCGCGCATGTCTTCACCGCCGAAGGTTACGTTCGTTGCAAATTCCGGCATCGGCTTGTGCAGGAGCAATTTGCCTTCCGGGCTGATCACGAAAAGACCAGTCGTTTCGCCCTCACCAGCGGCTCCGTAGATATTTCCTTCGATATCAAGCCACATCCCGTCAATTCCACGATCCGGCGAAAAATCGTAGACGATTCCGTCCGATTCCAGCTCGCCCGCCTCCGTCACTTTATAGCGATGAAGTTTCTGGGTTCCGCGATCCGAAACGTAAATCGTCCGGCTGTCAGGCGTGATCACAATTCCATTCGGCTTAAGAAGATTGTCGACCAGCAGTTGCTGGGTTCCGTCCGGATTAAAGCGATAAACTCCAGCAGTCGGCTGTGACTTTTCGCCAGAATAATAGGGATCGGTGAAGTAAATTCGGCCCTCGGCGTCGATGCAGAGGTCGTTCGGAGCGATGAATCGTTTGCCATCGTGTTTGGCGGTCAGGACCGTCACTTCGCCGTTTTTCTCGAGCCGCGCGAGCGCCCGTCCCCCACCCTCGCGAGAAGATTGACACATCAGAAGGCGGCCATCGTGACCGTAAAGCAGTCCATTCGCTGCCCCGCTCGGCTTCAGGAATTCGGTCAGTTTTCCATCCTTGCCGAGCCGCATGATTCGGTCGTTCGGACCATCCGAAAACACCAGAGCGCCGTCCGGAGCAATCGTTGGTCCCTCAGTGAATTTGCATCCGCTGGCGACTTTCTGGACCGCGAAAGATTCGTCGAGAATTGGCTCCTCCGCGTTCGCGATCACGAAAATAGCGGGAAAGATCAGGCAAAGATATTTTGGCATGGCGATGCCGAATCTGCGACGAAAGATGACGTAGCGCAAATCGAGCTTGCGCGATTGGGGGTGCGCGTGGCAAACGTGCGGATCTTCATGAAATTCCGATTCTCCGCCATTTTCATCGCCATCAGCTTGCTTGGATCACTCTCAGCAGCTGCTGGGGACAAGCCTAACATCCTATTCGTCTTCACAGACGACCACGCACCGCACGCGATTGGCGCTTACGACGGTTGGCTCAAGTCGGTGAACCCCACGCCAAACATCGACAAGATCGCGGCGCAGGGAATGGTTTTCGAAAACAGCTTCTGCACCAACTCCATCTGCGGGCCCAGCCGCGCGGTGATTCAAACCGGGAAGCACAGCCATAAGAACGGCTTTATGAACAATGGGAATTCGTTCGATTGGAATCAGCAGACGTTTCCCAAGCTTTTGCAGAATGCCGGCTATCAAACTGCGATTTTTGGCAAGTCTCACCTAAAAGGTAAGCCGCAAGGTTATGACAAATGGGCTGTCCTTCCAGGTCAGGGACTTTACTACAATCCAGATCTGCTCACTCCTGACGGCAAAATTCGAGTCGAGGGTTACTGCACGGACATCGTTAACGACATGGCCGTCGAGTTCCTCAAGAACGAGCGCGATCCTAATAAACCTTTTATGCTGATGGTTCAGCACAAAGCACCACACCGCTGCTGGATGCCAGCGCCGAGACACCTGCATCTCTATGATGATATCGAAATTCCTGAGCCGCCGACTCTTTTTGATGACTACGCTGACAACGCGCCGCCTGCTCGGCACCAGGAATTGGAAATCGATCGGCACATGCACTTGAACTTCGATCTCTTTGTCGATCTCACTCCGGAATTTGAAGACGAAAAGGCAAAAACGGACAAATCCGCTTGGGTGAATTTGAAGCGGTTTTCTCCAGAGCAACTGAAGGTCTGGCGCGATGCGTGGGCCCCTAAAGATAAAGCATTCCACGAAGCGAAACTCGAAGGGAAAGACTTGGTTCGCTGGAAATTCCAGCGTTACGCCAAGAACTATCTTCGTTGCGTCAAGGGGGTGGACGAAGGCGTCGGCCTTTTGATGAATACGCTAGAGGAATTGGACCTTACGGACAACACTGTAGTCATTTATTGTTCCGACCAAGGCTTTTATATTGGCGACCACGGCTGGTACGATAAGCGCTGGATGTACGAAGAATCTCTGAAGATGCCGTTTGTCGTCAAATGGCCCGGAGTCATCAAACCGGGCTCACGCGATCAGCATCTGGTTCAGAATCTGGACTACGCCTCGACTTTCCTCGAAATGGCTGGCGCGCCGATTCCGGCAGATCTGCAAGGCGCATCGCTCGTTCCGTTGATGAAAGGCGAAAGCCCTGCGGATTGGCGCAAATCGATTTATTATCATTACTACGAGTATCCAAGCGTTCACATGGTTCCTCGGCAATTCGGGATCCGGACGGAGCGCTTCAAGCTGATGAGCTTTTATCAGTTTGGGGAGTTTGAATTCTACGATCTGGAGACAGATCCGGATGAGCTGACGAACCAATACGAAAATCCGGAATACGCAGCGACGATCAAAGAGGTTTCAGCCCAGCTGGATGCGCTTCGCAAACATTACGAAGACGACAGCGACGTTTCCGAGAAGGACGACGCATGGAAGAAGCAGGTTCGCGGCGATTGACGCCGCGTACTCAGAGTTCCGAAAGCCATTGAGCTATCCCCTCAAACCAGCCGCCTTTTTCTTCTGGAACGCGATGCTGAATCTTGAGTGGGTCCTCTGGATCTGTCCAGATTCGCTCGATGTTGGAATTAGCTCGAACGTAGTCGAGTATTTTACGCGGCGTGGTATTTTCGAAAGATTTGGGGAAGGCACCGGGCCGAGTTTCAAAAACTATTCCCCATTTCCACTCCATTTGGGTAACGTCCGTCACCACACTGATTGCATGACCATCTGAATTGATTTCGATCCACGGAATTCGAACATCAAAAAGGTTGTCGACGTTCTGATTTTCCGCCGGCAATCCTGGGATCGAGTCGATGCGGAAAACGAGTTGTCGAAACTTCGGCGAAAACCGAAACCGCATAAGATGCGGTTTCTCTTCAGCTGTCCAAAGCTGATGAGTTAGGCATGGGAGCGTACGAAAGCGATCGAAATTATACTTTCGCCGAGCAACTGTTGTTTCCTTTCCAGCTTTATTAACACAACGCATTGACCAAGCAAAACGATGAATTGCATGGTCAAAAGTCGCGAGCATGCTGAATTGATCATTCGTTGAATTCGCCAAAAAGATTTCATCCGAGTCTGATATCCAACGTCCGGGAGCGACCACTGCAATTCGCCCTTTTGCGGGGCCCAGTTCAAAATTCTGGCCCATTTTCGGATTAACATCCACGATTTGTACTGGTTCCGATACGACAAAATGGGCCAGAATAGGAGATGTATGAAATTGATCGACGGATCCTCTAATTGTCAATATTTCATCGCCACCAATTGCCCTCCTTGCCTCCTTGATATGATCCCATGCCCGACCTTTAGCTTTGTTTGCTCATTGAATAACAACAACAGGCTTGAACCAAAGCGATACTTCAACGATTCCTCAGGGCTCTGAACTCGAAAGATGAATTTAACGTTAACAACGTCAGATGAAATGAATTCTTGATCGGAAATTGCGTGATCAGCAGGCTGCGTCTTCGAGTGATCTCGGAACAGCTCGCCCATTTCGTCTGTCGACATCTGCAGAAAAGAACTCACTTCGTAGTATCCAAACGAGGGCTTTCCGCCTTCCCGATGTATCCTCACGTTTTCAGAAGTAGCCAAGCCAGTCGCCACGGCCACGAGTTCAATGGTCGTTCCGCCTGGCAGTCTGGCAATCTGATCGGGTCCGACCCGAACCACCTCGAATTCAGGAGCCCATACACCCGCACTTCCAGTTTCAACCACAGAATAACTGTTTTCTCCAGCGGACTCCAGAATCATCGAAAAGTCAGCGCTGGGAAGCTGATGCCGTTCAGGTAGAGACTGAATAACCCGCTCAAGAGGGACCCTACTAGAAATCGACTCTCGATCTGCTGTCGGCGAGCTGAACCACGTATCCGAATTATTCCGATGCCGCCATTCCCAATAAACTCCAAATCCGCTAGCCAGCGCGATCAGCGCCAGCACTCCAAGAATGATGTTCTTTCGTGATTTCACTCTCCGGATGATTTCACATCCCCGATGAAACCGCCAACGGCTTCGCGTAACTGCGCCGCGAAATCCGCTTTCGGCCTCGCAAACGGCGGACAAAACCAGGGGAAGAATCCGATCACGTCGTGAATCACCGCGATCTGGCCGTCGCAGCCGGTCCCTGCGCCGATTCCGATCGTCGGCGCTTCGACTGATTTCGTGATCTCGGTCGCGATCTCCGGCACGATGCTTTCGAGCACGATCGCCGCCGCGCCAGCGTCCGAAAGCGCCTTCGCATCCGCCAGCAGCTGCTGGACTTCCGGCTCGGACTTCCCCCACTTTTTGTAGCCCTTTTCTTCGCGAACGCTCTGAGGAAGCATGCCGACGTGCCCTACGAAAGCGATGCCCTCTTCGATGATCGCTCGGACTTGGTCGATCATCCGGACGCCGCCCTCGAGCTTAACGCCCTGAGCGCCAGCGGCGACGAGACGACGAGCGTTCGCAACTGCCTGATCAGGAGTTTCGTAGCTATGCCAGGGGAGATCGGAAACGAGAAACGAGTTTTCGACACCGCGCGCGACAACTTCGGTGTGGTAGAGCATTTGATCCATCGTAACCGAGGTCGTGTCCTCGCAGCCGGCGAAGACCATCCCTAACGAATCGCCTACGAGAATGAGATCGACGCCGCACTCGTCGAGAAGCCGCGCTGTCGGGTAATCGTAAGCCGTCAACGCCGAGATCGGGCCGTCGCGGAGCGCTTCTATTTTTTCCTGGATCGTTTTCTTCACCACGACTCACAAACGCAGATGGGGTCCGGCTCTTCAACTTCCAAGTCTGTCAGCAGCTGCTGAACGGTTTGCGTCTGACCGGCCGGAATCAGATCCGGGGAAATGTCCGCCAAGGGGATCAGAACGAAGCGCCGAAGGTGCAGTCGAGGATGCGGGAGGGTGAGCCGAGGGGAATTCAAGACTAGATCGCCGAAGTAAAGCAAATCGAGGTCAAGTGGCCGCGGGGCATTCGCAATCACGCTGAAAGTTCGCCCGGCTTCCCGCTCGATTTGCTGGGCGAAATCGAGAAGCGCGAGCGGTTCGAGATCGCTCTCGACCTCAACGACCGTATTGAGAAACGCTGGCGAGCCCGGCGGGCAGTCGACCGGCTCAGTTTCGTAAACTCCGCCGCTGCGGGCCTCGCCCAAACGCTCGACCAGTCTCGCCCGTCCGAATTTCAGGCACTCAAGCCGGTCGCCGAGGTTCGATCCTAACGCGATTCCCAATTTCATCGATTCGATCTTGAGAGTCTTGCGCATTCCCGCGAGCCGTCAAAGATTGCTGGCATGAATCGACTTCTCAAAACCCTGATCGTCCTCGGAATCGGCCTTTCGGCTTCGCAACTCTCTGCTGAGCCCGGCGAGGAAAAATCTTTCGAGACCAGCGCCGATCAAAAGCTGAACTACCTGCTTCATCTTCCGAAAGGCTACGCCGACGACGAGTCGAAAAAGTGGCCAGTGATGCTATTCCTCCACGGTGCCGGAGAGCGCGGCGACGATCTCGCGAAGGTCAAAGTTCACGGCCCGCCGAATCTGGCAGACGCCGATTGGGAGCAGCCGTTCATCGTGATTTCGCCGCAGTGCCCGAACGACCAATGGTGGACCTGGCACACGGAAACGCTGCTGGGCCTGATCGACTCGGTCATCGAATCGCATCGAGTCGACGAGGACCGAGTCTACCTTACCGGGCTCAGTATGGGCGGCTACGGATCGTGGGCTCTGGCAAGCCGCTACCCAGAAAAATTCGCAGCCGTCGCGCCGATCTGTGGAGGTGGAACGCCCTACATGGTCAGGCGGATGGCCGATCTTCCGATCTGGGTTTTCCACGGAGCGAAGGACGGCGTCGTTCCGCTGAGCGAATCGTGGCGCCTTGTCGAGACGCTGAAAAAGAGCGGAGCGGAGAAGGTGGAATTTACGATTTATCCTGAAGCGGGGCACAATTCATGGACCGAAAGTTACGACAATCCTAAGCTCTACGAATGGTTTTTGAGCCACAAACGCGGCGAGTGAAAATATTCGCTTGAAAACCGCCGTCTCCCGCGCTGATTCGGCGCATGCCGCTTCCTGACAGAATCCCAATCGACCAACTCGGCGAGCCTTTTTACAATGGCTCGGTTCAACGCCTTTACGCGATCGACGGCCACGACGGCCACATGGTCACGGAGACGACGAATCGCGGGAGCGTTTTTGACGTCGGTTCGATTTTCGACATCCCAGGCAGCGATGTTTCGCGCGCGGTTTTCCGCCACATGCTCTACAGCCGGATGGGCGACCCGACGCTCTGGCAGGCAGTGAAGTCGTCGATCGAAAACGCGACTGAACTCGATCAGGACTATCGTCAGCAGCTGCTGAGCGGGATTCTCGAGGATCTTTGCGCGAACGGCGCGTCGACTCACCACGGTGGGATGATCGATTCCGACACCGGCAACATCGCGACTTCCGGTGCTCCGGCGAACGCGAGCCGTTTCAACGTCGTTAGGCGTTATCAGATCATGAAGCCCGAGCACATCGAGTGTCTCGGTGCCTGGCTTTACGATTATTCGGAGTTCTCCAAGGCTGACGGATTTGTTGTACCGCTGGAATATATCGTTCGCTTCGGGATCACCGGTGCGTCGTCGGTTTTCCGGAAATATTTGAAGATGAACGACGCTCAGAAGGCCGCTTACCAGCAGGAACTCGGCGCGTCGAAACCGCTTGAAGCCTGGCAGCTGCTGGAGCGACCGATCAGCGATTGCACGACGAAATTCGAGCCGGAAGACCGGAATATTTCGAAACAGGAAGCGCTGACGCTCTGTGGTTTGAGCGGCGCGCAGTTCGATCATTCGATGCAACTGGCTGTGCTCGGTGCGTGGGCGGTTCGGCATTTGTTAGAGGAAGCCGGCCTCCTGCTCTGGGACATCAAATGGGAATTTGCGAAGGACGGCGATCAGCTCGTTTTCGTCGACACGATCGACACCGATTCGTTCCGCGCGACCCGGTTTTTCGAGCGTGGCGGCAAACGGGTCGTGGCTCACTTCAACAAGCAGTCGATGCGCGATTACTACAAGCTGATGCACGGCGATTGGCTCGACGGCGTCAACGCAGCGAAGAAGCGGTCGAACGCCGAGGGGACTCCGTTTACTGAGTTGCTCGCCAAGGGCCAAGCCGATGGGACTTACCCGAAGACGCCTGAGATTCCTGAGGATTTTCTCAACATTCAGGTAGGAAAGATGGATGCGATCCAAGATTACATGCTTGGACGCACCGACGCTGCGGCCGCGAATTCGGCACTCGAATCCGCAGGCAACGCCGAGCTGGATTACTACGAACGCAATGGGAAGATCGACGAGTTCGTGGCGGTGAATGGAGTGGGTTGACGAAGAAATAATCCCTATTTTCCTCGCTTCGCCCGCTCCGCTTTCAAGGACTCAGCCTCTTCGGAGAACTCCACAACCTTGCGCAGAATCGCCAATCGTTCCGTCAACAAAATCGCTCTTTCGAACAACAGATTTTTCCGTTCCCTGTCGAAAATTGAATCTGAACCGCGGTATCGGTTGATGGATTCATTTGGGATTTGGGCTTTGGGCTTTGGCGCAGGCCTCGACCGTCGTCAGTTCTTCCGCTCGCGGGTAAGCGTCGTAATTCAGAGGCGGCCAGACTAAGGGATCTCCATTGATTTCGTTTACTATTTCGATGTCCCTTGCGGAAACTCCATCCCTCAGATTGATCTCCGTAAACGCATCCAGCGATGGTAGCCACGAATCCTTCGTAGCTCTGCCATCGCGGCGTGCGTTCGCTTCTCGAACTCTCTGAATTCGGCCTCTGACATCGGCTTCGAGGAGAGCCTCCACAGTTTTGTCTACTTTCCAGCCATTTGATTGCAGATTCGACCGAGCCTCCCGAAGCGCGGTGAAAGCTTCGCGCTCTATTTCGTATCGATCCTCTTCCGCCTTTTTGCTTGAATCCGGCGTGAGAAGCCAAATTGCCAACACAACCGAAACACCCATCGTGAAGAGCATCAAAGGAATTCTCATCTGCAAAATCTTGGCGACAAGATCGGGGCATGCAATTTCGAAATGATCCGAAATTTCAACATTTCTAAACTTTTGTTGATAATTTCCATAAAAAATGTATTCTTTGCGTCAATTCCTCACCGACGCCATGATTTCCAGAATAACGCACCTCCTCAGCGCTGCCCTTTTACCAGTTTGCCTCGTCCTTTCGCTCAGCAGCTGCTCGCTGCTTCAGGGGCCGGATCCATCTGATAAAAAGACCGTCGGCACGGATCTTGGGCCGGCAGGCGAGCTTCGCGGTTTGACCACCGAGGAGCAATCCGGCGATCTTGGAATCAAGGGCGTTTTTCCGGAATACGAAACGGGCGCTCCGGACGCCAAGGCTAAAATTTTCCTGGTCGCAGGCGGCGCAGACATCGCGAATTTCCTCCAGGAAGTCGTCGATCAGCGGGAATATTTTCTCAAACTTGGCTACGCGGAAGAGGAAATCGCCTGCTACTACGTTCAGCCGACGGCGGACGATTATTCGAGTGATCAGGCGCAGTTCGCGACCCTCGCGCCGAAGACTAACGGGTTTCGTCTCGCGGCACCCCACCTTCTCTACCGGCACCTCGAAGCCGCCGCGGCGAACAACCTGGATTTCCTTTATCTCTACGTCACCGGCCACGGCCGACAGCCTCTGCTTCCGGGAGTCACACTGACCGAACAACCTCGTCCAGACGAAGTCTACTTGATCCAGCGGCATCCGGGTTTCTCGGGGCAGTTCAGGCTCGATATGATGGGCGGACCAAGCGGCCACATGAATTTGCGGATGCGAGTCGCGGCTCTTGCCGATGGGCTTTCGGCCGATCAACTTTTCCTCACTCCGCGCTACTTGAAGAAGGCTCTGTCCGCGTTTCCGCCATCGACCCCGAAAGTCGTAATCATTCAAGGCTGCTATGCGGGTGGCTTCGTGAAAACGGACATCAAATCGCTCACGAACGATGCCTTGACCACGCTGCCTTCGATCGTAACTCTCGCTGCCTCAAGCTCGAACCGCCAGAGCTTCGGTTGCAAGGTAGACTCGGACTACACGTATTGGGGCGGGCTCTACGTTCACACTTTGCGTGACGAATACGCCTCGCCAATTCCCGAAACGCCCTGGGCGCTCGTTGCGGCTTCGGTCGAAGAGAAAGTCGACGATCTGGAGATCCAATTGGGCTTACCTGAAGAGAAAACATCAAACCCGGTTTACTTTTCGAACGTGGTTCCATACATCAGTGACGAAGCGCCGCCCGAGGCTCCCGAGGTGCCCGAAGTTTCTACGGACCCCGCTCTGGTCAGCCAAACCACGCCGCTGTCGTTGATGGCGGAGCCGAATCCGTTTGAGACCGAAGCTCCGTGATTTCAGGAAGAGGAAGTGTAAGCTGCCTTCTCCGCAGACCGACTTCCTCCAAATGAAACGACTCCTCCTCTTTTTCGCATTTTCAGCAGCTGCGTTTGCCCTGACAAGCTGCCAGGATTCCAATCCGCCGGCTTCATATCTGGAAGTTCCAGACGAAAATCAGGTTCCGACAACTGCCGCGGTGGCCACGTTCGCGGCTGGATGTTTTTGGTGTGTGGAAGAGGTTTTTCAACAGCAGGAAGGCGTGTATTCGTCGGTTTCCGGATACATGGGCGGGACGGCCGCAGATGCGGATTACGATCGGGTTTCCAGCGGGCGGACTGACCACGCGGAAGTCGTCCAGGTTCAGTTCAATCCGGACGTCGTGAGCTACCAGCAGATGCTGGATCTTTTCTGGAAGCTCCACGACCCAACTCAGCTGAATCGGCAGGGTCCCGATCACGGTCGGCAGTACCGTTCGGAGATTTTTGCGCATTCGGACGAGCAGCTTCAGCAGGCTAACGAATCCAAATCCGCGCTCGCGGCCTCAGGCAAACACGGCAGCAAACCAATCGCGACGTTGATCGAGCCTGCGGTGAAGTTTTATGCGGCTGAGGACTACCACCAGAACTTCGCCCGGATAAACCCGAATCATCCCTACCTTCGACAGTGGCTGATGCCGAAACTCGTGAAATTGGGCCTCAAAATTCCCGGTGGCGAGGAAACCAGCGCCGCAAACGAGCCCAAAGGTTCGGGCACTCGGTAAAAGCTGACTGCGCCGCTTCGGACGGTTCGCAGTTTGAAACAACAGGTGTTTGCATCTCCTGAAATTGAACGAATCTTAACAAGATTTCCAAATTCAGGCTGATCGCAACCCCCTCCCAAGATGTTCCTCCGGAAACTCGCGCTTTTCCCTCCCCTGCTCCTCCTCTGCGCTCTAGCCGTGCAGTGCACCCAGCGAAATTACCGTTCGTCCTCAGCACCGATCGGAAACAGTTTTCGAACCCCATTGCCGGAAGATTTTGAGTCGCGAATCGCGCGCTACGGGCTTGTCGATCTCCGAAAATTCGCTCCTTCACTCGTTTTCGACCTTCGCTACGCCGCTGCGGACAACGTCACCGGAGCTCCGATTTATCCGCGCAACATGCCGTGTTTGCTGAGACGCCAAACCGCCAAAAAGCTCGTCCGCGCTCAACGCGAACTTCAAGCTCAAGGCTACGGCCTGAAAATCTGGGATGCCTGGCGTCCCGCCCGATCGCATCTCGCGCTCTGGGATGCCGCGCCGAATGGAGGCTACGTCGTCCCGCCGAGCGCCGGTTTTTCGCGGCACTGCCTCGGCACAGCAGTCGACGTCACGCTGGTCGACGCCCGTGGGCGCGAGCTGAGGTTGCCGACGGGATTTGATAATTTCACGCCAGCTGCCAGCTCGACCTACATCGGATCCAGCTTTGCAATTCGCGAAAATCTCGCGGCCCTCCAAACTGCGATGCGCAATGCCGGATTTTCTCGCATCGGAAGCGAATGGTGGCACTTTTCCGACCCGAGCGGCGGCAACGTCGTCTTTTCATATCAGTTAGGAATCCAACTGCCAGACAATGTCCGAAAGGTCAAATTCAACGTCCCCTCAGCCACTGAACCCGAAGCCAAAAAGTCCGCTTCGAGCAGCGGCCAAACGCATCGCAAAAAAGTTGGAGGCTGAAGGCTTCACAGCTTGGTTTAACGGCGGTTGTGTCCGGGATCGGCTGCTTGGCAAGGAGCCCAAGGACTACGACATCGCGACGAACGCGAAGCCTGAGGAAGTCGAGAAACTCTTCCCGAGAGCTAACCTGATCGGAGCGCATTTCGGCGTTGTTTTGGTTAAGGAACCCGAGGGTCATTTTGAGATCGCGACGTTTCGGACTGATCACGAATACGAAGACGGTCGCCGTCCCACGAAAGTAACTTTCGCGACTCCAGAGGACGATGCGCAGCGTCGCGACTTCACGGTAAACGGGCTTTTCGAGAATCCGGAGACTGGCGAAGTGATCGATTACGTCAACGGCCGGGCCGATTTGGACCAGCAGCTGCTGCGCGCGATCGGAGATCCAGAACGCCGGTTTGCCGAGGATCGACTCCGGATGCTTCGGGCCATCCGGTTTGCTACAACGTTAGGATTCCAGATCGATCCGGAAACCTTCGCCGCGATCCAAACTCACGCGTCCGCGATCCACGAAATCAGCGTTGAGCGAATTCGCGACGAGTTAGTCCGAACGCTGCTTCATCCAAATCGCGTCAGGGGCTTCGACCTACTGGTCGAAAGCGGACTGATGAAGGGAATCCTGCCTGAGATCCTCGTCCTCCAGGGCTGCGAGCAGCCGCCCCAGTTTCACCCGGAAGGCGACGTTTTCGTTCACACACGCCTGATGCTAAGCCTGCTGAAAGGCGACGACGCCTCCCTGCCGCTCGTGTTGTCCGTGCTTTTTCACGACATCGCCAAACCAGCAACCTACACTTATGATGAGGAGAACGAGCGAATCCGCTTCAACGGCCACGACCGGCTCGGAGCAGAAATGACGGAAGTGATCCTCCGCCGGCTGAAGTTTTCCAACGAAGTGATCGAGGCTGCGGTCGAGATGGTCAGCCGCCACATGCAGTTCATGAACGTGAAATTGATGCGGACCGCGAAACTCAAACGTTTCATGTCGACTGAGCGGTTTACCGATGAAATGGAGCTTCACCGGGTCGATTGCATGAGCAGCAACGGCATGCTGGACAACTACGATTTTGTACAAGAAAAACGCGAAGAGTTCGCGAACGAACCGCTGATCCCAGCCCGACTGGTGACCGGCCGCGACTTGCTCGAAATGGGCTGGAAGCCAGGCCCGGAGATTGGCCGCGTGCTGGAAACCGTCCAAACCGAGCAGCTCGAGGGTCGGCTGACCGAGCGCCAAGCGGCGCTGGAATGGGTTCGCACGAATGTGGCAATCAAGGTTGATTGAAATTCGCCGGACACGGCTATGTTGACGATCATGTCAGAAGACGCCGCCAAAGATTCTCCACCCGAGCCAAAACAAAAGCCGAAGCCGAAAATCGCGATCACGATGGGTGATCCTGCAGGGATCGGTCCCGAGATTTGCCTGATCGCGCTTCAGAATCCGGATATTCTCAACGTCTGCACGCCGCTGGTTTTCGGTGACGCTGGCGTATTGGTTCGCTGCGCGGACGAAGTCATGCTGGAACCGCCCGAGCACATCATTCCGCTGAATGAGTGGTCCGCAAACCACGAACTTTTCGAGAAGCCGGCGATCATCGACGTCGGCGCGATGGAGCAGCATGAGATCGATCACGTCCACGCGGGCATGTCCGATGAAGCGTCCGGCCGGGCGTCCTACACCTACATCACGACCGCGATCAAAGCGGCTTTGGACGGCCAGGTTCAAGGAATCGCGACGGCGCCAATCAACAAGGAAGCCCTGCGCTCAGCCGGAGTTCAGTATCCCGGTCATACCGAAATTTTTGCGGAAAAGTTCAAGGCGGAACGCTCCTGCATGATGCTGACGAGCAAGCCGCTGACGTGCAGTTTTGTTACGGTCCACGTTGGTTATGCGGAGGTTCCTGGTTTGCTCAGCGTCGAGCGGATTCTCGAAGTGATCGAGCTAACCTACGAGGCGCTGAAGAAAGGAAAAGGAATCGAGCAGCCGAAGCTCGTGGTCTGCGGACTGAACCCTCACGCTGGCGAAGGCGGGCTTTTCGGAAACAAGGAGGAGGAGGAATTCATCATTCCGGCGATCGAGCAGGCCAGGGCAAAAGGAATCGAGCACATCGAAGGCCCGTTGCCGCCGGACACCGCGTTTCTGGAGCCGAAACGAAAGCAGACGGACGCGTTCATCTGCATGTATCACGATCAGGGCCACATTCCGCTCAAAGCGCTCGCTTTTGATGAGGCGATCAACACGACTCTTGGGCTTTCGATCCCTCGGACGTCTGTCGATCACGGAACTGCGTTAGATATTGCCTGGCAGGGCAAAGCCAATCCGAATAGCCTTTTCGAAGCGATCACGCTTGCGGCGAAATTGGCTGAGCAGGACCGGGAAAGCGAAAAAGAGGAGACCGCTGATGCCGAAGACGCTTAGGAAATCGCGGACAACTCGATTTGCAGTTTCAGCAGGCCCATAACCGAAAGAGAATCTCGAATCTCGCCGTCTTCGACCATTCGAAAGGCCTCGGTAAGCGGAACGCGGCGGAGTTTCAGCTCTTCGGTCGGATCTGGATCCGGCTCATGGAAAGCTAAGCCGCGTGCAACGTAGATAAATCCGACTTCGTCCGTGACCGAATTGGAAAGCTGAATTTCGCTGAGGATCAAGCGGTAATTTTCGGCCTCAATTCCGGATTCTTCTCGCAGTTCTCGTTTCGCGCTTGCCAGCAGCTGCTCGTCCGGTTTGACGCCGCCTTCGATGATTTCCCACTCATAACTATTCCGCGCATACCGGAATTGCCCAACTAGCCAGGTGTGATTTTCTTCATCGATCGGGATCACGCCAACGGCCCGGTGGACAAAGTGGACTACCCCGTAAATTCCATCACCGCCAGTCGGGTTCGTTACCCTATTCTCGACCACGCGGATCCAGGGGTTCTCGTATTTCAACTCGCTGGAATGCGTCGCCCAAGGGTTTTGCTCAAAATCGCTGCCCATGCTCCAGTCTTGCGGCGCAGGCCGATGTTTGCAAGAATCGGGTTCGACGCCCAGGTTTCCAACCCGACATCGCGTTGGATCTTCCATGAAATTCGAACCAGAAGACAACAGCACTCGGCCGCACCCGCTGCCGATCAGGATCTCGCGCTGGCTGCTCAGGCTAACGGCTCCCTTGATCGTCATTGGATTCATCTGGACCGTCGTTTCGACAGTTCGACTCCGCTCAACTGCCCTCGAAGTCGCTGCGGAACAGGAAGAGAGCGAGAAAGCATTTAATCAAAACCCTGAGATCTCAGCACTGAAAACTGAACTCGCTGCCGTCGCCGAAAAAGAGGCTGATCTGTGGCTCCAAGGCCGGGAACTGGCGATGAAATCCGGCGAGTTTGATGAGGAAACCTGGCGGCGAATCGAAGAGCTACAAATCGCGACGCTGAAGGGCCGACTGGTTCAAGCCCAACTTCGAGAGGAATATTTGCGCGCCGAATTTGAGCGACTCACAAAGCAGCTGGGCGAACTGGATTAGCAGTTATTTGGATGGTCCTGAATCAATCGGCCCACTCGTTCGTCTGGAGGTTACCATGAAATTGATTCAAACTATCCTGATCATCGGCCTCTGCGCCGGTGCCGCCCATGCTCAGAATGCGGAAGCTCCGCCCAAAGAAGCGGCTATCGACGATGCTGGCCCGAAAAACATCGTCGTCGTAACCACGGAGAATTTTAACGAAATTGTCATCGACGGCAAAACGCCGGTGCTCGTCGATTTCTGGGCAACCTGGTGCGGGCCGTGCCTCGCGATGGCTCCGACGCTCGAGGAAGTCGCTGCCGATTTCGAAGGCGAGCTGATCATCGCAAAAATCGACGTCGATCAGTCTCCAGAGCTCGCGAAACACCTTAAAGTCCGAGGTTTACCAACGCTGATGTTGTTTCAAGACGGCGAACCGGTTGACTCAATCGTGGGCGGAGTTTCGAAGAAGGTTCTCGTCCGGATGATCAAAAAGAACGGCAAGTGATCATCAGCGAACGAAATATTTGAAGGCGGAAACTGGATTGTGCTTGGAATCCTGCCAGGTTTTCCTCGATGCAATCCCGTCGAAAATTTCTCACAAACGCCTCCGCAGTCAGCGCTGGGTTTCTTGGCCTGAGCCGCCTATGCGCGGCCCCAGCAGCTGCTGTCGCCGATCCGTTTGGTCCGTTGCTTGAAGATCCGAAAAAGATCCTCAATTTGCCCAAAGGATTCACCTACAAGGTTCTATCAAAGCTCGGTGATCCGATGACTGACGGCTATAAAACGCCGGGCAAGCCAGACGGAATGGCCGCTTTCGAAGGTCCAGACGGCGAGGTGATTTTGATCAGAAATCACGAGTTATCTTTGTCGATGGCAGACCACGGCCCGTTTGAGGACAACTCTTCTCTCCCTCAAGGTTTCAAGCGGCCGAATTGCTACGATTCCGGCGGGCCAGGCGAGGCTCCGATGGTCGGCGGGACCACGACAATGGTTTTTGATGAGGAAGCGGGCGAACTTGTTTCTGATTCGATCAGTCTTCTCGGCACCGACCGAAATTGCGCAGGCGGCATAACGCCTTGGGGGACCTGGATCACCTGCGAGGAGCCTGAACAGAAGGCAATGACGACGCCACGCGGTCAAAAACATGGCTACTGTTTCGAGGTGACGCCGAGCACGGAAATTGACTTCCAGCGACCTAAACCGCTAACGGCATTGGGTCGATATCGGCACGAAGCGGTCGCGGTCGATCCAGAGACTTCGATTGTCTACCTGACTGAGGACCTCGCAGACGGCTTACTTTATCGATTTGTCCCGAGTGAACCCGGCAATCTGGCGGCAGGCAAGTTGCAGGCGCTAGGTATCCGCGATCAGCCGGAAGCTGTAACGGCGATCGATTTTCCGATCGGAAAGCCTACCGATGTTGACTGGATTGATCTCGAGGACGTCAACTCGCCCAACAACGATCTGCGTCTGCACGGACGCCTAAAGGGAGCTGCCGTTTTCGCTAGAGCAGAAGGAATGTGGTGGGGACACGACGCGGTCTATTTTGTTTGTACCAGCGGAGGGAAGATCGGGAAAGGACAGATTTGGCGCTACCTCCCTAAAACGGATCAAATTGAACTCTACCTTGAACCGAACGACACCGATCTCCTCGAAAATGGCGACAACATAACAATCGCGCCATTCGGCGATTTGTTTATCTGTGAGGACGCTAAAAAAGAGGTAAACATGATTCGAGGCGTAACCAAGAAGGGCGAATTCTATACCTTGGCGGCAAACGCGTTGAATAATTCTGAATTTGCCGGCGCGTGCTTCAGCCCGAGTGGGAAAACGATGTTCGTGAATATTCAGAATCCGGGCCTGACGCTGGCAATCACGGGCCCTTGGGAGGGATGAAAACACTCTTCCTGGTTTCTGGCGAAGTAAGCGGAGACACCCACGGAGCCGAGTTGATCGAGAGCCTCCAGCAGCTGCTGGGCGTCGATACGCGCGTGACCGGTCTTGGTGGCCCCCGAATGAAGGAGGTCGCGCATGAAATCGAAGACTGGCTCGAAGACGCGGCTGTCCTCGGTTTGACTGAAGTGCTGAAAAAATACGGATACTTCAAAAAGAAGCTCAAAGACACAATCGCCGCCGTACACGCCTTGGATCCGGATGTATTAATCTTGATCGACTACCCTGGATTTAATCTAAGGCTGGCAAAAGCGCTTCGCGTTCGAGGATGGAAAGGCAAGATAGCCTACTATATTTCTCCGCAGGTCTGGGCCTGGAAGCGCGGCCGAATCAAATCGATGGCGAAGATCCTCGACCTCATGATTTGCATCTTTCCGTTTGAGAAAGTGCTTTACGAAAAATCAGGTTTACGAACTGAGTTTGCCGGACATCCGCTCGTCGACGAGCTTCACGCTAAACGGATCGAAGCGAAGCGCGAGCCGAACTTAATTGGCCTGTTTCCGGGCAGCCGCCGACGAGAGATTGAAGCACTTTTTCCGACCATGGCCGAAGCCGCCAAACAACTTCGGGAAACCCAGCCCGATCTACGTTTCGTCGCGGTTGCCGCGAATGCTGAATTGGCCGAACGACTCCGCGAAATCGCAACCGAGCAAGAAGCGGAAATCGACATCTCAAGTGGCGATATCCACGAATGGATGCAGCGAGTCAGCTGCGCTACGATTGCGTCCGGGACTGCAACGCTCGAAGCTGCCTTTTTTAGGCTCCCCTACGTAATCGTCTATAAAGTTGCGAAACTCACTGCATTTATCGCCCGTCGCGTGATGAAGGTCGACTATCTCGGAATCGTGAACGTGCTCGCAGATCGAGAAGTCGTTAAAGAATTGCTTCAAGAGAATTTCACTGCGGAGAGGCTCGCGGAAGAGCTAAAGCGATTGATCGACAACGACGAAGGTCGTCAGCAGCTGCTGGACGAGATGAAGACCGTCGTAAATCAGCTCGGTGAAGGCGGCGCGCACGAAAACGCCGCCAAATTTATTGGGCAACTCGTCGAAACGCCCCTCCCCAGCTCTTGACCGGGTTTCTTCGCAAAGCCCGCCTCACTGCGGAACGTTGCACCTTGGGAATATTCGACTAGGCTCACTCTGATCATGAAAGTTCGTGTCTCATTTTCTCCCCTACTCTTCGCTCTCGCTTCGGTTTTTGCGTGCGCGCCGCTTAGCTCCTGCGACAAAGCGAGAGAACTGAGCAAACAGCTCGAAGCACCGGAAGAAGCCCCTCCCGAATTGAGTGGAGCGCCTGTCGAAATCCCGCAGGGCCCCGACTACGTGCCGCCTGAACTGGACCCTGCTAACGCCATTCCTACCGAGCCCCCGCCACCAAAGTTCAATGCCGAAGCTCAGGTTTCGATCCTCGGGTATCACGATTTCACCGAAACGTCTTCTCCAACAGACATGCGAATTCGAGTCGAAAAGTTTCGACAGCAAATGCAGGCACTTAAAGACAACGAAATTCCGGTAATCACCATGCGCGATTATCTGGACTGGAAAAAAGGCGAAAAGATGATTCCAGAAAAATGCGTCGTGATCACTATGGATGACGGATGGGTTGGGGTCTACAATCTCGCGTTCCCAGTATTAAAGGAGTTCGGATACCCATTTTCGATCTATTTATATAAAGAATACGTAAATCGCGGCGGACGTTCGATGACGTATGAGCAAATTCGGGAAATGATGGCAAACGGCTGTGAAGTCGGCAGCCACAGCGTCAGCCACGATTTCATGGCCCGAACCAAAGGACGAAGCGCAGAACAGCATGAAGCCTGGCTTCGCGAGGAACTGGGTGAGTCGCTGCGATTTCTTCGTGAACATTTCGGCGAAGATGTGTTGCCGGTCTTTGTCTATCCTTACGGAAACTACAATGATCAGGTTCTCGAACTGGCCGAAGAATATGGCTATGAACTCGGCCTGACGGTCGCGCCGAAAAAGGCCGACCACACCCTCGATGACCTCAAAGTCGGCCGTTACATTATTCATGGTGACAACAATATTAATATTACCGTTGCGATGAAATACCGTGGACAGGAATCCCTGAATACGATGCCAGCATCGGTCACCGGGACGAGCGGAAGCGGAGAAGAAGGCGAGCCTACTATCCTTCTCAGTCCGAAGTCAGGCGAAGTGATCGCGACCCGGACGCCTAGAATCGAAGCCAATATTTCTAAGCTGAAGGGAGTTTCCTCCAGCAACATGACGATGCGTGTCAGCGGGCTTGGGCGCGTCCCCTTCGATTACGACTCCGACAGTGGAATCATCAGCTATCAGCTACCCGAACGAATTCGCCAACCCGGGTGCTCGGTCTCGATTTACCTGACTCAAAACGGTAAGCAGGAGCAAATTTCCTGGAGCTTCAAAATCAATCGCACTGCGCTTTATCTTCCGCAGGAAACTGTAAAGGCCACTCCAATTGCTCCGCCAGCAGCTGCTACGGACGATGCGCCGACTGAGGACCCAGAAAAATCCGAAGCTCCTTCCGCTTAATCGGATCACCCGCCGATCTCATTTCGTTCTGAAAACCAATCTCTCAGTTCCCTTCGAGAAGGCAGGAGCCGCTGCGGCCAAATCGCGGCTCGGCAAGCAACTCGATCCCGTTTGCCGTCGCGAATTGATTGAAGGATTCAACCGCGCGGGTGCCGACGAAGGCACTCTCTGGATCGCTGATCTTAATGGCTATCGTCTCATCCCGATTTTCAATAGCGGACCGGAAAGCGCGGAATTTGTCGAAAAATTCCGCCAACCGCTCGACCGCGGAGTCGTCAGCATGGTTTTCAATAGTGGTCAGCCGTTCTGCGAGAATGAAGTCTACAAAAGCTCTGGCCACGACGACACAGTTGATAAAGAACTCGGCCAGGTCACAGCCGCGATGATCGCAACTCCGCTGTTTTTCGCTAACGAACTAAGGGGAGTCGTTTCCTGCGTCAAGCTCGGCAAAGGTGAGTTCGAAGTGGGCGATCTGGATTCCATGCAGCACACAGTCGTTATCCTCGAGCGTCTTCTCGATTGGGCGTTGCTTCAAACCATCACCGATCTGGCGGACTAACGAATGAGCGCAAGTCGCTGGATTACGCCTGCTCAGGCTGCGAAATCTTTGGTAACCGGAGACGGATCCGGGGTTAAAATCGCGATTCTGGATTCGGGAATCGAGGCGTCGCACCCCGCCTTGAGCGAAGCCAACATCATCGAACAGCTGCTGGTCGAAGACGGCGAAATTGGCCCGGAAGTCGTTCCCGATGAGCAGGGCGATGTTTTCGGTCACGGCACCGCGATTGCTCACATCATTCACGAAATCGCACCCGCCGCCCAGATCGGTAGTTTCAAAGTGCTACAGGCGCGAGATGGACAAGTCGCTGGCAAGGCGGCTCTGCTGGGCGCAGCGGTCGATGCGGCGATCGACAACGGATATCAGATCATCAACTGCAGCTTCGGAACACCGGCGCGCTCCGTGATTTTCAAGTATTTCAAAAACTGGATCGACGAAGCTTACCTCAATGATGTCCACGTCGTCACCGCCTGCAACAACGCCAACTACGCGCGTCCGGAATGGCCGGCTTACTTTCCAAGTGTAATCGCAGTCAACATGGGTCGGATCGAAACCGACGACTTCCACTACCGGCCGGGCCGACTTGTTGAATTCTTTGCCCGCGGCGAAAAAGTTTACGTTCCCTGGCTCGACGGAGGCTGGAAAACCGTGACCGGCAGCAGCTACGCAGCTCCAAGGCTTAGCGGGCTTGTTGCGCGTTTGCTCAGCAAGCATCCGGGTTTGAGCACGCCTCTGGTGAACGCCGTTCTCCGTGAAATTGCGGAGCCTTGGAATTCAGCAATCGCCGGCGATAACGTCTGGACCTGAGCGCCTACGAAGTCGGTTCCGGATCAGGATCGGGAACCGGTTCGGGCTCTGGAGGAGGTGGAGGGGCCTTAACTCTTAGTATTCCGCGAAATTTGTCCCAAGCCGCCGCGGTCGTCGACATCATCAAGTAAGCTTCGGGTTTCTCTGGAGCCATAAATCTCAAAATCGTGCTCTCCCCTGCCCCGATCAAAGCGGACGCGAAAAGTACTTTCGCCGAATCTGGAACGCCGTCTTCGTCTTCAGTTTCCCCGTTTGCGATCGATTTGACTAACGCTCCGATCTCTGCTTCCCCTCCGGGCTCAAGAATCGCAAAATTAAGCGGCGTTCCGCTTCCATTCCGAATCGTCAACTCGACTGGCGTCTTCGGATCAATCGAAAACGAGGTCGGCGCGATCGCGAACTGATCTGAAATCTCAACTTCGAAACTGGAAATCCGCAAATGCTCCGGAGCTGCGTCGAGCCGCAAAAGCGACCGCATCGCGGCGAACCGATCGCCGATCGCGCCAGGTTTCTCAGCGGTCTCGACCATCGCCTTCTTAAAATCCTCGCCAATCGTCCTCGCTACCTTGACGGCCGCCTTAATTCGCGCATCAGCCAGATCAACCGGCACTCGAAGCGGCCCCCTGTCGCCGACCGGGCGGGACGAACGCCAAACCAACTGACCTCGCGCATCCCGAAGCTCAAACCGCACCCAATCGGATTGACTGCCGTACGCAGTCGGATGAAAAACGAGTTCTTTGACTGCCGCGCCTCGACCGCCGAGATCCACTTCCCACCACAAATCCTCGTCAGCAGCTGCTGGACCGCGAACCGCGACTCCTAGAATCGGCCGCTGCTTGCCTGCTTCGTCTTGAACAGGCGATTCCTTCTCAGTTTGAGTGATCCCGTTAGCGCCCGCGCCGGCATTTCCTGCCCACCATTCGCTCAGCTGCGGAGCAACGAACTGTTTCGCGGGTCGACCTTTGGCAAGGTTGCCGCCGCTCCCAATAACCTCCAGTTCGGCAAATCTGAATTCGGAAGCGCGTGGAGAAACGACCCGGACGAACCGCGCCATGAGCGGTGCTGAAGTTTTCGGCTTGCCGAGTTCGTCACGCACGGTTGGCCTCATCCGGGCGGCAACCGACTCCAAACCAATTACGTGAACTGACGCGGCGAGCATCGTCAGGCTGTGCAGATCTTCTCTTCGACTAACGCTTTCGACCAGCCGGTCGAAAGTCTGATCCGTCACGGCCGCGATCATCAGCCCGGCGTAGGCACCTTCCCGCGCAAGCTTGCTGGAAGTCGTCTCGCCTAATTCATTCAGCTCGGTCGACGCAAAATGGAGCTCCCAGCCATCCGCTTTAGGCAAGAGCGCGTTCACATTCCGAAGCCGTGCGTTAGACGAAGCCGTGTCGCTCAGCGTGTCGATCAAAAAACGTGTCAGGGTCTGATTTCGATTGCGAGCAGCAATGGTCGCGGCCCGAAAAAGGTGCTCGCCCGAAACCCCGGATCGTTCGAGGAGCACATCGGCGGTGATCGGCGTTAACTCTTCTTTTACAAGGTCCTCAGTTGACTTCGCGACGCCAACTGCGCGTTCACTCGACGGCGGCCCGTTGATTTTGCCAAGCTTCTGCGTAACCAAATCATAGACCGCTTTGAGATCGAGGTCCATCGGGTAGCGCCCGGCTAGCAGGGCCACATCGCCGGCTTCCTTTGATCCTATCCGGAGCGCCGTCTGCAACGACTCGAGCCGAACTCTCGGATCAGGATCTTCGATCAGTTGCTTGAGCAATTCCAACGGCTCCCCCATCTCTTTTCGCCAAAAACCAAGGGCCCGAGCAGCTGCAGCCCGGGCTCCCGGCTCAGGAGAGCTGGACAGGCGAGCGAGAAGACTTTCGTCCGCTTGATCAAATGCCTGGTGCAGCCAAACCGCTTCGGTCAGCAACTGTTGGCGATCCGGATCCTCGGACGCCAGGCGGTCGACGAACGTTTGCAAGGCCGGAATCACGTCCGCCGAACCGCGACTCCAGAGTTCCTGCCGCGTCTGCTGACGAGTTTCCGCTTCAGGCTCGCGAAGCTGCTCCAGCAGGCTCGAAATCGGCGCTCCGGAAAGATTTTCACGCCAGAGCGGGCTGCGACCGAATGCCGTGATCCGCCAGATTCGGCCGTCGGAATCGATCGCGTAAAGCGCGCCGTCTGGACCCACAGCGGTGTCGACAGGCCTGAATTCGGTGTCGCCCGAACTCAGCAGCTGCTCACGGTGACTCGCGAGTCGAATCCCTGCTCCGTGACGCCCGGACCGATACCAGCGTAACCCACGAAACTCGCCTGCCTCGTGATGGACGTAGGTCCCGCGCAGTCCCGCCGGAAAATGCCGGGTCCCGAGGAATGAGCCTCCCGGATTGCTTCGACCTCTGACGCGAATCATCGATCTGATCGCTGAATCCTCGCGTTGCCGACCGGCAACGTGTCCCAGCATGAACGTTTGGCCGCGACCGGGATCGGAAACGTAGCCTCGGCCCCAACCATCGAAATTCAGCGCAGGCGCAGCGCCAAAATCGAAATTCGTGATCAGCTCAAGATCGGACCGACGCGGATCAAACCGAAAAATCGCGCCACCTTCGACCTCAAGTGGACCAACCGCCGTTTCGATTCGAGAAACCGCGCCGCGCCCCTGCCCAAACCACAATCCACCGCCCGGTGCCCAGACAAGACCGCTGATTCCGGCCGGTCCGGCTTCAGATCCGAAGCCACCTAAAAGTTCAATCCGAGAATCGGCAATTCCGTCCCCGTCCTCATCTCCGTAACGGACGAGCGCGCGCTGCTCCGTAACGTAAGCCGATCCATCGAAGAGCGCGAAACTCGAAGGATTGACCAGGCCGCGCGCGAAAAGATGACTGCGATCCGCAAAATGGTCGTTGTCGACGTCCTCGATCACGATGAGATAATCTTCGCCCTCTGGACTCGAGCACAGCACCCAAAGACGGCCGCTACCGTCAAACTCCATCTGCTTAGGATTCATCACCGGTGCCTCCTCTTCCGACGACCACAGATCGACCGAAACTCCATTGGCATGGAGCAATGCCGCCTTCGCGCTGGCAACACGCGTAAGAGTCGATTCTTGAAAAACGAGCGGTGCCTTGCTAAGCCGATAGGGCGGATTTTCAGCCGGCGAAGCGGCCCAGACCGAGGTCATGCTCGGCTTGTCGGCCTCCCGAATCGTCAGCTCCGCTTGAGCCAGATTCTCGTCGTCCTTGCCTCCACTTCGCGCAGCCTGCCAGCGCCTGTTTTTCTCCAGGACGAGCGTCCTGACGAATTCGGCAGCATCCGGCTCAGACCCCGGAGATTGCACAGTAATTCGTAGCTTGTCCGCCAGAATCTGGCTGAGGTTCCAATGGCCAAAAGCATTGAGGTGAATTCCGTTATCTGAGAAAACACGATCCATATTTTCTGCTCTATTTTCGATCGCCGAAAAAACATCGAGGAAAACCGCCTTCTTCTTCCGACAGGCCGTGCGCAACACCTCCGAGTAGCGCAAAAGTTTTTCGTTAACCAGCTCAGCCTCCGGCAGCCGAGGCGTCACCTGGAAATACGGAATCGGCGTGAGAAAAACGATCTCAACCGCTGAATTTGCCGCCTTTCGCCGATCGATAAAGCCTTGGATTGCCTGCCCAAACTCCTCAACCTTAGCTTCACCAGCAAACGACTCATTGAAGCCGAAACAGCAGATCAGAATCCCCGGTTTGAATTGATCTACCTCCGCTTCAAGCACCTCGACACCGTCAATTGTGAGGCAGGCTTGGCCAAAGTTTCGAATCAGCAGCTGCTGATTGGGATGGGCACAATGCAGGGCGGTTTCGAAATAGCCGTGAGCCTGCATCCCCTCGGCAAGCCCGTTGCCGATGATCGCGATTCGTTCGCCGTCGTCAATTTCAACTCGAGGCGGACGCGACTGCCCGTACGCGTCCGCCACGATCGTCGCCGCGCAGCAACCGAGGAGAAAGGGTGCGACTCGGCGGAAGCTCATTCTTGTTTCTGATCCAATCCGCGAAGAATGGCAAGCCGGATCGACCGCCTATTCCAAAGGATGCTCCTTCAGGAGAGCTTCCGGGTTGTACATCGCGGGCGTGTCCTTGACTGCGGCTCGGACTTTCGCGACATCGGACGGCTGGATCGGGCCGGACTGGTTACCAAATGAATTCCGAACGAAGGTCAAAACGGAAGCCAGTTCGTCGTCGTTCAAAAGCGATTCAAACGGCGTCATCGGAATGACTCCCGGGTATTTTCTGCCTTCAACTTCGATTGGGCCCATCAGACCTTTGAGCGCGAGCTTGATCAGGCGCTCGGAGTCTCCGTTTACCCATTGTGTGCCAGCAAGCGGTGGAAAACCAACGTCCGGCAGGCCCTCACCATTCGGCTGGTGGCACGTGCCGCAGTGAGCCTCACGATGGTAAATTTCAGCGCCATCGAGGAAGAGCTTTCGATCCGCGCCCTTTAGGTTAGCCGGGACTTTCGGCTTCGGAAACTCGGCAACGATGAGCGTCTGGCCGCCGAGCGCGGCTTTGGCGTGGTCGAGACTCGCTTTCGAATATTTGTCGACGCCTTTTGCCTCTGCGATCGCAAGAATTTTCTCTCCGGACCTCCGCCCAAGGCGAGAAGCGCCAGTGATCGCTTCAAGACGAACGCGTCCATGCTCATCATCTGCGGCAACCGCAAGGAGCGCCTTGTGATCGGAAATCCGGTGCCCGTTGAACTTAAGAACGCGAACAGCAGCTGCTCGGATCCGGTGATCGGCAGATTTGAGAAGTTCGCGCAGAAGTTCGTCGACGACCTGATCCGCGCCCCAGGAAACCCAGAGGGCTTCGAGCTTGATTCGATCGTCGCTCTGCTTCGCCGCCCAAGGCTTCAAAGCTGCGATGACTTCTTCCGCGTTGCGCCCGCGGAGTTCACGGCGAGTGCGGTAACGAGAGCGGTATTCGTGAAGCTTCAGGTTCTCGAGAAGTTCCGAAATCGAAGCTCCATCGATTTTGGCGGGCTCTACGAGCGGACGAGAAGGATAGGTCACTCGGTAAATCCGACCGTGCTCGTGATCGCGATGCGGATCCCGGGCGGAGTGCTGCATGTGGCCAATCAGCGCGTTGTGCCAGTCGACAACGTAGAGCGAACCGTCCGGCGCGAATTCCAAGTCAGTCGGCCGGAAATTGAGGTCCTCAGAAACGTAGAGATCGTGGCGATATTCCGTAGTGAAGCCGGTACCGTCTTCGATCATTTTGTGCTGCTTCGCTCCGAGGAAACCGATCGCGTTATTGAGCAGAATATCGCCCTGAACTTCATCAGGAAAGTGACGGCTGGAGACAAACTCGAGACCAGAAGTTGGGCGGACTTTGTTTGATGTAATAATATCCGGCGCGGGCATGTTCACGCCGTAAACCGGTTTTACCGACGCTGGCATCATCCAAGTGAGGCTGGTTCCAGACGTATGCAGAAAGAAATCCTGACCGTAATCATCAAAGGCAATTCCCCATGGATTCGGGATTTTAAGCTGCGCGTAGTTGATTAGATGTTTGCGCTGCGGGCTATAGCGATAGAACCCTCCGTTGTTTCCGCGAACTGGACCGTAGGCCGTTTCCACATTCGTGTGGAGGAAAAGGCCTTCAGCCATCATCAGAGCACCCGAAGGATCCGCGCAGAACGCGGCAATCGCGTGGTGCGTGTCGTGGTCGTCGAATCCGCTCAAGAGCACCTCTTTCGTATCGGCTTTGTCATCTCCATCGGTGTCGCGAAGAAGAACAAGACTGCCGCTCTGCGAAACGTAGACACCGTCGTGGCTGATTTCGAATCCGATCGGAATGTGGAGATCGTCGCTGAACGTAATCTGTTTGTCTGCGACTCCGTCGTTATCGGTGTCCTCGAAAATCAAGAGTTTGTCCTGCGGCAACGGATCTCCAATCCGATAATGCGGGTAACTCGCCATCGTGGAAACCCAGAGTCGGCCCTTATTGTCAAAAGCCATCTGAACCGGGTTCGCCAAATCTGGAAACCTGGATTCGTCCGCGAATAGCTCGATTTTGTAGCCTGGTGCGGTCTTAATTTTGGATTCGACGACTTTTCCGGGCCGATAGTCAACTGTGCCGTTCTTTGCGCTGGGCTTGTAGTTGGTTTCAACCGGCGGAAGCACGAGAGTCTTCGCATCTTCGGCTGCCAGGTCAAAATCCGTTCCGGCGAGGACCGCGTGAATCGCACGATCACGGACAACGGTCATTTCCCGCGATTTTTGAAATTCGAAAGGATAGTTCCCAGGTCCATACGGATTGTAGCGACGACCGTTGGCGTGGACGCTGTTCGGAACTTTAAAATCATTCAACCAAACCCGGATTTTCTCGTTCACCGCCGCGTGAACTGCGTCTCGCTTGAATTGAGACGGCGTGGCTTCACCGAAGAGGCCATCAGCCAGAACCGGGGCCAGAGTTTCATACCCGAGTTCACTGAGAATTGCTCCATCCGTAGTATATTCTTTACGATCATTGTACCACTGACTTGACGAGCCGAAGACGTCTACATAATGCGCGCCGTTCTCTGCTGCAACCTGACGCATCGCATTAGCGTAAAGGGAAAGATTGATATTCTGCTTAGAGCCATCAGGCGTCGCATATTTCGCCGAGAGATCTTGAAACGCAGTTGGAGAGACGAGCGCCAATTGCGGAATTGTCTCGCCATTATATTTCTGGCTGAGCGTGTGTTGAATAAAGGCTTCGAGTTCCTTTTTGAATCGCTCAAGACCGCGTTGTCCTTCGAAAGAGGAGTTGAATCCGAAAAACGCGATGATCGTGTCCGCTTCGAGGCGGGTTAACCACTGATCCGGTGTCTCGAAATGTCCTTGCGGCCGGGAATCCACCTGGAACTCCTTTTTGACCAATTCCTTGCCGCCGGGAAAGGCGTATTGATCCTCCTTTGAGCGGCTTGCATGAGGCCGAAAGGCAGGAGTGTTTCCTTCATCGCCCATATTGCGGATGATGAGTTCCTGATCAGGGAAACGGAGAAACATCTCTGTTTCAAAATGTCCGAAGTGGTTCATTCGCGAAGCAAGCCCGGAGCCGATCAAGACGATGTGGTCGCCTTTTTTGACTAGCAGCTGCTCCGGCGCGGGCTTGACCTCGAACGGGACCGATTCTGGATTAATCGGCTCGATCACACCGGGAGGGAGCTTCGATTTCTTGTCGTCTTTCTGGGCGAAGAGCGTAGTGCTCAGGCCGCAGATGAGGCTTAGCGATAGGAGTATGCGTTTCATGTTGTCTTTGGAAATTATCTTACTTCTTGGGCGGCTTCGAGGCCTTTTCGGTTGGAACGTGTTTGAAAACGGGAAATGCCGCTCGGGTTTTAGCCCAACCGGCTTGCGGGGCCTCACCAATGTTCCAAATTCGGACGTCGTCAATCTCAAGGGAGCCGCCACGAGGACCTGCGACGCCGAAACCGTTTCCGCCGCTCGGGGTCGGTTTGGCGAAGGATTCGTGCCGGGCGTAAAGTGTTGGTCCGTCAGCGAATTGGATCACAAACTCATCTCCCTTCAGTTCAGCGAGCGCGTGATACCATTTTCCAGGCTCATATTTGAAGGCCCTGGCTTCTGCAACGCGCACCATTTCATGATCAGCGATGATGAAAACTCCGTCATCCGCGCTGAATTTGATTCGGCAGATGTGATGGCCGAATTCGACGAACGGCACGATCGCATTTTCTTCTCCTTCTAGAAACCGAATCGAAAACTGAGCGACAAACTCGGCAGGCGTTTTCGGAACGCTCGCACGGGCTTCGAGCCCGCGGTGGTGGGTTTTCGCCGCTTGGTTTTCCGGCGTCGAAGGAATTCCGCGCAGTACGCCGTCTTCGATCGTCCAGCGTGTCGCCTGTCGCGGCTGCCAATTCTCTTTGGCGGGTTTGCCGGCTTTTCCGAAATCGTTTTCGAGCACAACTTCTCCCGGCACGCCCATGAGCGGCTTCAATTCCGCGTCAGCGGCAATCGCCGATCCGGCGAGGAGTAGAGAAAAGAGTAAAATTTTCATTCAGGCAAAAAGCTCATCGATGACGCCCGTGCTGTCGCCGTGAGATTCGATTTCAAGGCCAGAACCGCGCAAAAGGCTGAGCCAGAGATTGCAGAGTGGCGTTCCGGTCTCCGCGACGATATGCCGCCCATGATTCACGCCAGCGCCGCCGCCAGTGACCACTGTTGGACAGTTTTTAAGGTAGTGAATCGCCTCGATGTTGCTTCCGTAAGTCAGAGAGATGTGATCGAACAAACTGCTGCCATCGGGCTCCTTCGAAGCCTTCAATCGATCGATGAAATGGGCCAGCAACTCCGTTTGTTTCGCGTCACGCAGCTGAGAAACTTCTTTGCGCTGACCATCGCCGTAGTGACTCATGTTGTGACCGGAAATCGTCGATCCCAGGCTCTTGATGAAGGTTTCGACCGGCTGTCGATAGGTGAAAACTCGGCTCGAATCGACCTGCATCGCCGCAACCATCAAGTCGTACATCAGCTTGACTTCATCATAACCTTCGGACTCGCCTGTGGGCGGATCGAGCGGGTTTTCCGGTTTGCGTTTCGGCACTTCGAGCCACTGCTCTTCTTTTGTTAGCCGGGTTTCGATGTCGCGGATCGATTGAAAATACTCATCGAGTTTGTCCGCATCCGTCGCGTTCAAACCTCGGCCTACGTCCCTTGCATCTTCGAGAACAGTATCGAGCACGCTCCGCCGCTGCTGCAACATCGCCTGGCGCTGCGCCAACGGCGTTTTGTCGTCCGAAAACAGCCGATGGTAAGCCGCGACCGGCGTGTCGAGACCGGCAACCGGCTTGCCCTGGCGGCTCCAGGCTAACGAAAGTCCGGGGCCGTGACCGGAGGCGCTGGCGTTTTTACAACCGAGCTGAATCGAGGTAAATCGCGTATCCTTCCCAAAAACATCGGCCGCGACCTGGTCGGCGGAGATGCTGTTGTAAAAACTCTGGCCAGGCTCCGCGTAGCGATTCGCACCCGTCAGCCAAAACGTGCTGCCCCAGTGCGCTTCGTGGCTGAACTGGTTGGTCAGATTCTGGATAACCGTGATGTCCGACTTGTGCCGTTCCAAAGGCTTGAGGCCGAGCGGAAGTTCGTAGCCGTCGCCAGTGTCCGCGCGATCCGGAAACCAGGTTTCGCGCGTAACGCCCCAACCGAAGCCGAGGAAAATCATCCGTTTCGGCGGCGGCGCAACTTCAGCAGCTGCTGAGGCGAATCGCTGGAAACCAAACGACTCCAGGAACGGCAACGCGATCGTGGCGGTGCTGCTGCGGAGAAAGGCTCGGCGTTGTGGATTCATGAAGTTACTTTGTCTGGAATTCGCTCGACTGGACCAGCGAGTGGATGAAAGCACGCACTCGGCCGTCCTGGTTTTTCGCCCGTTCGAGGATCGAATTGGCAAGCTCGTAATCGGAAAATCCGTAGGGCCTGCCAAGACCATATTCGATCAAGGCTTCGACGAATCCGTGGGCGAATGCATCGTCTTTTTCTGCGATCCGGTCGCGAAACTCGAAGAAATCGGCAAAGGCCGTTCCATCCGGAAGCGTTCCGCTCGGGTCGATTGGAAACTGGCTGGTTTTCGTCTGGCGTTTGGTTTTGCCAGGAGTCACGACCGTTTCCTGATCGCGCCAACGCCCAGCGGCGTCGAAATTCTCAAGACCGAAGCCAAGCGGATCGATTCGGCGATGACACTGCGCGCACTGCGGCTCCTCCATGTGCGCCGCGAGCATCCCGCGCGACGAAAGCGGCTTGCCGGCGTGACGACTGAGCTGAGGCACGTTCGGCGGAGCGGGCGGCGGCGGATCGTGAAGGACCTTGCGCATCACCCAGGCACCGCGTTCGACCGGCGACGTGCGCTCGCCATCCGAGCCCATCGCGAGCACCGCCGCCATTCCTAACAAACCTCCACGCGGCGAACCGGCGGGAACCTGGACTGCCCGAAAATGCTCGCCCTCGACCCCGGAAATTTCGTAGTAATCGGCGAGCAGATCGTTGATCACGACTTCGTCCGATTTCAGCAGCTGCTGGAGGCCGAGATTCTCGCGAAGGAGCCGATGTAGCGTTTCGTAAACCTCGTTTCGGGCCGCTTCCTTCGTGCTCTCATCGAACTCCGGATAGAGCTGGAAATTGAACTGGAAAAAATCGAGCCGCTCCATGTGAAGCCACTGATGGGCGAATCCGCTGACGAATTCCGACGCTCGTGGATCGGCAAGCAGGCGAGCCGTTTGCGCGCGAAGAATTTTAGCTTCGCTTAGTTCGGCGCTCAGCAATTCTTCATCCGGCGGGCCGCTCCAGAGGAAGTACGAAAGGCGGACAGCGAGTTCGAGATTGGTTAGCGAGCGCTTCTCAGTCTCCCCAGTCGGCTCAGACAAATAGAGAAAATTCGGCGACGCCAAAATGACCGAAAGCGGCTCTTTGATCGCTTCACGCGGCGACTCTCCAGCTGCTCGGCGACCGCGGTAAAGCTCGAGCAGCTTATCAAGAAAGGCAGTCTTCGGCTCTTTGTCTCGAAACGCGCGTTTGGCGAAATCTTCAACCACCGCGCGCGCCGTCTGATCGGTTAGTCCATTCTTAATGAGCTTCGATTGAGAGGCCGGCGGCCACTGCTCAACAATCGGGCCTTCCCACTCGATCCAATCGATCCAAAGCGCCGGATCCGGCCCGTGCCCGTGTTTGGTCTGGTGCCGAATGAAGGCCGAGCGCGTGGCGGTTCTCGAGTTACGCTGCCGCTCCCGAAACGCGAACGACCGATCGCCGGATTTTGTGATCGTGATAGGAATTTCGAGAATCTGCGGAGCGTCGATCGATCCGGAAACCTGGCGGCAACCCAGAATCTCAAGCTCGCCGCCAAGGGCCGTCGCCGGTCGATGACCGAATTCCAGAAACCGGCGACTCGACTCGACGTCGTCGAGCGCAGCTACCCGAAGTCTTAAGACGTAATTTCCCGGCGCGGCGTTCTTCGGAAAATCGACCGCATCGGTCATCGCTCCGTTGAACAAATTAAAGAGCAGGACGCCGGTTTCCGTCTCCGGCCGCTCCAAATATCGGATGTAAGTCGCGTGCTGCTGATTGAAGAGCCGCTCCTCAAACTTGACCCGATCCTCATCGAGGAAACCGAATTCGGACGGCTCTTTTCCTTCCGATTCGCGCCAGGCCTGGGCGCGCTCGAAAGCTTTTCGCAATTTGTCTGAGATCGCCTTCGCCCTCTTCCTCGGGCCGTCCTCCGACTCGCGCCTGAGCGTTCGACTCTTTGGCTTCGGACCGGCCACGATCGCCTCATCGAGAGCCTGACGCGCGATCCTCAGATACTGCTCAAACTGATCGCTGGAGAAAAACAGCGAGCCGCCAGCCGTATCGAATCCGCCTGAATTCGCATCGTCCGGCAGTTCGCCGACATCGATCTCGACACCCAGCAGCTGCTGGATCGTGTTCCGGTACTCGCGCCGATTCAGCCGCCGCATCGTGATCTGGCCGCCGCTGTCGCTCAGCAGCTTGCGCGCGGTGACGAGCTGATTCGAAAGCGTTTCCAGAAACGCCGTTTTTTCCTCGGCACCCGGCTGTTTTTTATCTTCTGGCGGCATCTCGCCGGAGTTCAGCGAATCGAGCACCTTCTGCCAGGTTTCGGCGGATTCGAGCGTGCCAAGGTCGAAAGACAGCCGCTCCAGATCGACCTCACCCTTCTCCGTGGCCGAGTCGTGGCAGTCGAGACAATATTTCTCGAACAGCGCAAAGTGTTTCCCCGACATCACGGCAGCTGGGACGTCCTGCGAAATCCCAAAACCGGGAAAGCAAAGGAGCGCCAGCAAGGCGGGAAACGTAGATCGGCTCAACATGTCGGCGCGAAGGGAGCGCAGAATTTCGACATTGCAACCGCCTCGCGAGTGGGTTCGAAAACCCAATTCTCTCAACGGCCGCCAGATCCGTTCAAACCGCTTGCTCCATTCAGGCTGGTTGCACTTCCAGGGATTGATCCGGAGGGTTTCGGACGGGACAACGGAGACGGCGAAGTTGAACTCCCACTTTGCCGAGCCTGACGTTGCTGCTCCTCGTAAGTGGCGCGAAAAAATTCAGGCAGATCCACCTCTCGATTCATCTCCTGCCCTTCGTCACACCAAAGGTTGGCTTCAACTTTCTCCGTGAACTCGAAGTGGTTCGACGGAGCGACTCCGAAGCTAACCGCCTCTCCAGCCGGAAGAAACGGAACGAAAACAAATGCGCCGTGCTCGGTTTGCTGGACCTTTTTCAGCAGCATTGCTTGCCTGTCGTTGGTCTGAATCGCCTCGGCGCTGGATCCGAGAAACAGCATCAATCCAGCCGCAAGCGCGCGGTCGTTATCGATATTGGTCTGTCTTGACGTGCCCTGAACTCGCCTCGCCGAGATGACGCAATTGTGAAACGGTTTCGACGTTCGGTTCAGCACCCGCATGAAAACCATATCGTCAATCCGCTTCAGCGTAACTGTTATCACACCTTTCGCGTTACGCCGATCGGCATCGCCCTCTGAAGAAATTTCGGCAACATTTTCCCGAACGATGCTCCGCAGTTCCGATCCGAACAGTTCCATTTCTCGCTCGCGAATGGCCAGTCGCTGCACGGGTAAAATCATGTTTTCCGCGCTTTCAACGAGACCGACTTCCGGTCCGCCGAGCCCTTCCACCAACGAGTTGCCAAGAAATTTCTGCCAACTGCCGGTGAGATCGCGCATGACTTTTTCAGCCTCAGCCGGCTTCTCATCAGCCAGTTCATTCAGCTTCATCAAATCGATAACAGCAGATGAAATTTTCTCGCAACGCGGGTCGGCATGTTGCAAAAAAAAGCAAGCGACTCAACCCGAGTTTCAGCCGGATCCACCCACTCTCCTCCGAAGTAATAGGGATCTGAAGCGTTAGTAAAAAGGAAACTTTGCTCCGCGGTCAGCCTGGTCTCAGTCTTCCGGTCGGGAACTGAAGATTCCTGACCCTCCAGATGGCCAAAACTCAGACCAAAGGCAATGAAAAGCGGAATCGACCGCAGACGAATGAAGGAGAAGACAGCGTTCATCTATCTAATACAGAATATTGTTTGAAGTGTTAGTCAAACGGAAGCTAAAACCATGAACGCTCGAGTCTTCGATCAAATCCCCCGTTCCTCTCCTCCTATTTCGGCGACACAGCTTCTTCGGCATCCCGAATCAATCTTTCCAAAGCGGCGTCGATGACTTTCGCTCCAAGATTGCCCACACAGCGGCGGCGAATCACGCCTTTGTGATCGATGATGAAAAACGCTGGAGTTGCCGGGAAATTCACAACCGCAATCAGCCCCCTACAAATAGGCGCCCGCAATCGCGGCTTGGCACCGAGGCGGATCCGGGCTAGAAAGCCGCATGACGCTGGATTTGCCCAAGTGGTTCGATCTTCACACGCATTTTCGCCAGGGGCCGGCCGTTCCGGCTTACGTTCAAGCACACCTCGACATGGGCTGCGCCGGGGCGTTAGCGATGCCGAACACCAAGCCGCCCGTGAGCCGCGTTTTCGGCGAAGCGACGCCCGATTCCTGGACGATCGAGCAATATTCAGCTGATCTGCGAGCCGCTGGAGCCGACGCGTTCGAGCAGCTGCTGGTTCCGCTCTACCTCACGGCCAACACGACCGCCGAGATGATTTCTGAAGGTGCCGAAAAGGGCGTTCTACGGGCTTGCAAGTACTACCCGCCTCATGGAACGACCAACTCCGAGCACGGCATTCCGATGGCTCAGCTGATCGGCAGCGACGTGTTCCGAGCGATGGAAGACCACGGCGTCGTGCTCTGCATTCACGGCGAAAAACACGCGCTGAGCGCCGAGGATTACATCGCCGCGAATCGAAACGCCGAATCGCTGTTTTATCGCGATGTGATGCAGCAGCTGCTGGCCGCGCATCCCCGGCTCAAGATCGTTTGCGAGCACATCACGACGAAGGAAGCGGCTGAGTTTGTCCGTAACGCGCCGGAAGGCCAGGTCGGCGCGACGATCACCCCGCAGCACCTGATCTACACCCTCGGCCACCTGATTCAGGGCCTGAAATATCATCTCTACTGCCTGCCGATCGTGAAATTCGACGACGACCGCGCCGCACTTCGTGAAGCGGTGACGACCCCGGGTCAGCAGCGTTTTTTTGCCGGAACCGACAGCGCGCCGCACACAACGAAGGCGACCGAATGCGGCTGTGCGGCTGGCTGCTTCACTGGCGGCTGCGCCCCTCAGCTCTACGCGATGGCGTTTGAGGAAAGCGGCGTCGATTTGGGATCGGACGAGGGGCGGGCGATGTTCGAGAATTTTCTCTGCACGAACGGGCCAGCGTTTTACGAGTTCGAGCCGTCCGCTCAGCGATTTCAAATGGAAAAGGCGGGCAACGAGATCTCGATTCTAGAAACGCCCGAAGGCCCGGTGACGCCGCTGCCGTCCGGCATGGAGCTGAAATTAAGCTGGCGGATGGCCTGAGCGGATCGCTCGACAGGCTAGACGGATTCGAGGCTGGAGCCCTCCATCTAATCAAATCACCTGTCATCCCGAGCCTGCCGAGGGACCTCTACGATGACGTTTGACGCCCCGACTCTCTGCAACGCCACGAATTCCGCTGAAGGCGCAACCGACGCCATTGATCCACGTTCACCAACGCCGGCTCGTGAGGTCCCTCGGCAGGCTCGGGATGACAGCACAAACTCGTCGGAGTCTCCGCAAACGGACTTGGAAGTCCGTTCTCCGATAGCTGGCGGCGAATCAGGGCCTCAGGAACACCGCCGCTTCAACCAAACGCCTCAAAAACCGGCGCGCCGTTTGTCACGCCGAGCGGCGTTTCCTGAAGTCCGTGGAGATCGAAAGTCAGGCGCTTCGAATCAACGCCTAACGAATGCAGAACCGTCGCGTGCAAATCCTGGGGCGAGACCGGCCGCTCGGTCACGACATAGCCGATCGGGTCCGTTTCGCCGATGATTTGACCGCCGCGCACGCCTCCGCCCGCTAACCAAACCGTGTAGCCAGCCGGCGAGTGATCACGGCCGTTAGCGCGGCCTTCCATCGTTGGTGTCCGTCCGAATTCGCCGCCCCAGACGACCAACGTGGACTCGAACAGCCCACGACGCTTCAAATCCGCCAGCAACGCCGCAATCGGCTTGTCCGTCCGGCCAGCCATCTTGTCGTGGTTGCCTTTCAGATTTCCGTGCGCGTCCCAGCCGCCAACGCGGAGTTGCACGAATCGAACGCCGCGCTCGACCATTCTCCGAGCGATCAAACAGCCTCTGCCGACCTTCTGGGTGATCTCCGCATCGAGGCCGTAGAGCTCGTGCGTCTCCCTGGTTTCCGAATCGATATCGAACAGTTCCGGCGCGGCTGTCTGCATCTCGAACGCCATTTCGTAGCTCCGAATTCGCGCCTCAAGTTCGCTGTGCTGCTCGACGCGATCGAGGAATCCCTGGTTCAGCGCGCGGATCGCCTTCAGCTCCGCCTCGCGCTGCTTACGACTCACGCCAGCAGGCATCTCAACATCGCGGATACCCTTGATCGGGTCGACCACCGTTCCCTGAAACCGCGACGGCAGAAAGCCCGGGCCCCAGCCCGCGGCTTGCGGATGCTGCATCCCATCGGAGTGCAGATTCATCGTGACGAACGCCGGCAGCTGCTGGGTTTCCGAACCGAGCCCGTAAATCGACCACGCGCCGAGACTCGGCCGATCGCCGATCCCGGTTCCAGTCAGCGCAACGCATTCGCCGGGGCCGTGAACCGGATTTCGGTGATTCATCGAGCGGATCACGCAGAGGTCGTCGGCGTGTTTCGCGGTTTCGGGCAGGAGCGTCGAAATCGGCATCCCGCATTCGCCTCGCGGATGGAATTCCCACGGCGACGCCATCAGATTCTTCAGCCCGGCGCGTTTGATCTTCGGGACGAATTTCGCGAGCGACTCCGGCACGTCCTGACCAGCGAGTTCAGCCAGTTTCGGCTTCGGATCGAACGTGTCGACCTGGCTTGGCCCGCCTGACATGAACAGAAAAATCACGCTGCGCGCGGAGGCCGGGAGATGCGTTCGCGGCTCTTTAGCAAGCAGCGAATTCAGGGCGAGCGATCCCGCGCCGAAAGCAGACTGCGCAAAAAAATGTCGTCGAGAGGCCATCGCCAAAATCAACCTGCTTCATTCGATTTCGCAAGCCTCGTCGTCCGAATCTGGCAGGTGCTCCAAATCGTTTTGGTCCTTTGCGCGATTGCTGGCGCGCTTCGCTGCAATCAAGTCCTGCAAACACAAAAAATGCACAGGAACGGAGTCGATCAAATCTGTCACGCGTCGCCGCCAGGCTTCCGAAAATTCCAAGCCTTTCATTGCCGTCATCATGTCGACTCGAACTGGCTCAGCGCCCATTTTCAAGACTTCGATCTCTGGGTTTAGGAAGTCTTCAGGCGTTATGCCGACGCTTCCCGCACCAAATCGATCGAGAACTCGCATCATTCGTTCGGCATTCGCAGAGGTCGCGTGAATCCAGATGTCGATGTCTCCCGTATACCTTGGATAGCCATGCCTCGTCACTGCATAGCCGCCTCCTACGAGGTACTCAACGCTCTCCTCGCCTAACAACTGTAAGAAATCTTTGAAGTCTGGGTAAAGTTCCATCTGGCAAAGGCTGGATTTGGAGGCTTCGAAGCGTTTCCAATGCCTCAAGCCGCCGCCCTGGTGGAAAATCCTTCCAGTATTGCCAACCCGTGGCAGCGTCGGCTTCAGAGACTGAGCATCGTTCAATTCGAAGCCGATCCAACTTCGGAAAGGTCTTTCCTGTAGCCTCCATTCCTGCACATTCATTTAGAGTCATGAGCCCCGCAACCCACTTTCTGTTTGGATGGACGATCGCCAACACGGCGAAGATCGAGAAGAGAGATCGATTCCTCGTGACGCTCGCCGGGGTAATTCCGGATGCGGACGGGCTGGGCATCATCGTTGACTATTTCGCTCCTCGCCCAGCAGAACCATATTTCTGGTACGGGGAGCTGCACCATTTGATGGGGCACAATTTGACCTTTGGCTTGGCTTTCGTGGCGATCACCGCGTGCTTCGCGAAACGGCGTTTTCTGACCATGATGCTGGCCGGCATCAGTTTTCACCTCCACCTTTTCTGTGATGTGTTAGGCTCGGGGGCGCAGGGAGGCGGGCGCTGGCCAATGCCCTACCTCTGGCCATTCAGCGATGCCTGGGTTCTGGATTGGACCGGGCAGTGGGCGTTGACGGCGTGGCCGAACATCGTGATCACCCTCGTTCTTCTGATCCTGACCGGGTTTCTCGCTTGGAAACGCGGATTCTCGCCGCTGGAAATATTCAGCCGGAAGGCCGATGGCGGGTTTGTCAGGGCTCTGCGTGGTCGGTTCGGAAATCCAAAGACCAAACATGGAAGCTAGACTTTTTCGGCCTTGCGCATCCGCAAGCCACCGCCGCCAGGGACGATTTCCCCACGCCGGATCGTCGCAGCAGCCACCAGCAGCTGCTGGCCCGTCCGATCCACGCCGTAGCTGTCGGTGAACACGATCGGCTCCTCGCGCTTTTCCAGAATCGCGACGTCCGCGACAGTCCCGACTTTGAGCGTCCCAAGATCGCCGTCACGCCCGAGCACGGATGCCGGGCGCGTCGTCGACATCTCGATCACGCGCTCTAGCGAAACGCCCATCATCAAAAATTTGCTCATCGTCGTCGGCATGTCGTAAACCGGGCCGTGCAGATTCATTTCGTGCAGATCCGTGCTGATCGTCGTCCCCTCAAAGCCTTGTTCGATCGCTGCCTCGGCGACTTCCCACTGGAAACTTCCGGCTCCGTGGCCGACGTCGAAAATCACCCCGCGATCCGCGGCTTCGCGGACCGAGTCGAAGACTCGATCATCATCGTCGAGAACCCGCGTGTTCCCGCCTTTAAAACAATGCGTGATGCAATCGCCCGGCTCCATGTGCTCGAGCATTTCCGGAATCGTCATCGGTGATTCGCCGATGTGGACCATCAGCCAGGTCCCGGATTTGCGTGCCGCCTCGACGGCTTGCAGGAAGTGTTTTCTCCCCTGCTCACCCGAACCGATGATGTGCGCTCCGGCGCGAATTTTCACGCCGATCGCCACACCAGGATGCTCGCGGATCGTCCTGACAACGCCCTCAACATCGGCGTAACGCGGATCCATCAGCTCGCCGAGATCGTACGCCACGAGGCCGATGCAGGACAGATTCACCAAGCCCAGCACCTCGGTTTTCGCGCGGTCGATGTCGTCCCGTCGGAACGCCGCGAAGTTGTTCGAGCCCGCCGATCCGGTGTCGAGCATCGTCGTCACCCCACCGGCAGGGCAGAGCGAATCGGCGTCCAGCCCCAGCGGGACGTGGGTGTAAACGTGGACATGAAGGTCGATCAAACCCGGCGTCACGATCAGCCCACGCGCATCGATCGTGTGTCGAGCTTCAACGTCAGACAGCGACTCCGCGATCGCCGCGATCTTGCCGTCTTTGATCGCGATGTCGCGCGCGCCCAGCAGCTGCTGGCTTGGGTCGATGACCTCGCCGCCTTGAATGAGGATGTCGTATTGCATGAACACGCAGTCTGGGTTGAACTGCACAATTCTGTCGAGAACACATTTTATGAAAATCACAAATGTCTCCGTCACCGTCGTCGAGGTCCCACAAACGGCACCGCTGGCTCCTTATCGATCGCATGCCCGGAGCAGCTCCACGACGTGTAGTGCAATTGTCAGGGTCGACACGGATGAGGGCGTGACCGGCTGGGGCGAGCACAACGTCAACTTCCTACCCGACGTCAGCGCGCGCAAAATGGAGCGAATCGCTGGCGTTTGGCTCATCGGTCGGGATCCGGAAAACATCGTCGAGTTTCACGCGGAGTGTCCGCTGGAAACGCGGCTGAAATCCGGGATCGAACTGGCGCTCTGGGACATCTGCGGCAAAGCGGCAGGAAAGCCGGTCCACGCGCTGCTTGGTGGCCGTGTCAGGGATCGAATCGCAGTCGCCGCCTGCATGGGAATCGCAAGTTACGAGCGCGCGGGCGAGCTGGCGAAATTCTACGTTGAGCAGGGTTTTGGGACGCTGAAAACCAAGGCAGGCACCGACATGGAGGAAGATCTGGAAATGGTGCGCGGAATCCGAGACGCAGTCGGCGACAAGCTGAAACTTCGAATCGATCCGAATACGAATTACACGAAAGAACAGGCCGCCGAGTTAGGCCGAAGGCTTGAAGAATACGATCTGGAGTATTTCGAGCAGCCGATTCTCGCCGAGCCTCTGGCGGACGCGCATTGGCTTCGTCAGCAGACGAAAACCCCGATCGCGCTTAACGAAAGCGTCACCAATCCGGCAAGCGTCATCGAGATCATCCGCGAGGACGCGGCCGCCTTTATTTTGCCCGACACGCACATCGCTGGCGGCATCCAGCCTTGCTTCACGATTGGCCAGATCTGCGAAGCGGCATCGATTCCGTGCATCATGCATTGCGGCCACGATCTCGGGCCGAAAACCGCGGCGATGATTCACGTCGCTGCTGCCAGTCCCGGCTACAGCTTGGCTAACGATAGTACCTACTACGGCCTGAAAGACGACGTCATCACTGAACCGCTGAAAATCGAGTCTGGCGAGTTTGCTGTGCTCGAAACGCCCGGTCTTGGGATCGAATGCGATCCAGAAAAACTAGCGCGTTATAAAGTTAATTGTTGAGGCCGTCTTCGCCCTGGTGCCGATCTGCAGGACGGCTCTGTAGTGGTGGCTTCCAGCCGCCGAACGGCCAATGGCGGCTGGAAGCCACCACTACAGAACCCGCGAAACCGCTGGGCAACAGTCCCGGAAACGCCGTCCTCGACGAACGCCCAGTGGACTGCTAAATCTCAGCTAACTAAGCAGGCTTAATATAGTAAGGCGCGCCGTTCGAAGAAACCCGCATATTCTCGAATGCATCGCCGAAAAACTCCTTCACCGCGCGGCGAGCGCCGGGAAATTTTTCGTCCGGCTCCTCCTCTAACTTAAAATCGTCAAACACGATCACTCCGCCCGGACTGACTTTGTCGAACAAGTTGGTCAACGAATCCATGTAGGAATCGTAGAGATCTCCATCGAGATGGAGCAACGCGATCGGCCGGTCGGGATGCGAGGGAAGAGAATCACAAAAATAGCCCTTTCCAAAAGTGACCTCAAAACCCAACTCGTCCGGCTTGTCGACAGGGACCTCGGCTTCCCCGAGAACTGACGCAATAAATTCAGGGCTATACTCGTATTTTCCGCTCGGGCTGTGCGACCATTCGCCTTTCTTAGGATTCCTGGAAGACTCGTCCTCGTTCGCCGGCTCCGGAAACCCGCAAAACGAGTCGTAGGCAAAAAGAGTCCGCCCACCACCTTCTTCGGGCTTCAGCAATCGGTTGAGCGCGGCGATGATCACCAGCGAGCGGCCACGGCCCACGCCACATTCGACGATGTCACCCGGGATTTCGGCCATGAGCCCAAAATACTCCCTCCAATACAGGACTCTGAAGATGTTGCTGACGTTCAGCTGATGAAACTTTTCATCAATCTCGGAATTGTGTCGGGCGTCGCGTTGAGTCCAGTTAATCACAGGGCAAAATGGTGGTAAATTGAAGGCGCACATCCTTTTCCGAATACCCCGAAAGTCAACGCCCAAACTGCGAGTTTCGACCCGCTTGAAACCTCTCGGGCAACAAATCATGCCGGATTAGAAAGTTGATTATCGAAGCCTGAACATCCTTGATCTATAAAACCCATGAACCTCCACGAAAAATACGGCCTCACCCGCGTGATCAACGCCTGCGGAAAAATGACTGCCCTGGGCGGCGCGATCGTGCTTCCGGAGATCGCCGAAGCCGCGAGCGAGTCGTTGAAACACTTTTTTGTGCTCGATCAGCTCCAAGCAGCTGCTGGTTCGGTCATCGCGCGGAATTCGGGCGCGGAGAGCGGTTGCGTTACCGCCTGCACGGCCGCTGGAATCACGTTAGGCATCGCCGCTGCGATGACGGGGAACGACATCGGCAACGTTTTTCAGCTGCCCGTCACTGAGGGCATGCCGAGCCGTGTGCTGATCCAGAAAGGGCACGTCGTGAACTACGGAAATCCGGTCACGCAGTGCATTCGGCTTGCCGGCGCGGAGCCGGTCGAAGTCGGGATGGTCAACGGAACGACCGAGGCCGATCTGCGGCACGAGCTTCGCAAAGGCGGCGTCGCGGCGATCGTCCACGTCGAGTCGCATCACACGGTTTGGTTTGGCTGGGTCAAGCTGCCGGAAGTCGTGAAACTCGCCCACGAGTTCGGTGTCCCGGTGATCGTTGACGGCGCGGCGCAGGATCATCGGATGCGCGAGCTCATCGCGACGGGCGCGGATCTGGTCCTGACAAGCGCCCACAAATTTCTCTGCTCGACAACCGGCGGAATCGTCGCGGGCCGCAAAGAACTCGTCGACGCCGTGTATCTCCAGAATCGCGGAATCGGCCGACCGATGAAGGCCGGGAAGGAAGCGATCATCGGCGCGATCGCAGCCCTGGAGTATCGCGAAAAGGAGGACGTCGCCGCCTGGACAGCGGAGCAGAATCGCAAAACGCAGCTGGTGATCGGGAAGCTCGCCGACATTCCCGGCTTAGCGTTGAGCGTCGATCACGATGCGAACGGCTGCCCGTTCAATCGCGCACGCCTCGCTCCGGATCCGGAGATCTGCGGCGTGGATGTGTTTGAGCTCGATCGCCAGCTAAAAGCCGGGAACCCGACAGTCGTTCCACGTTCGCATCATCTCGATGAAGGCTATCTGCATCTCGACGCGATCGAGATGACGGACGAGGAGATCGAAATCGCCTGCGCGAAGGTGCGACGGATCTTAGTGGAAGCCGAAAGCGGGGCTTAGATCCGTTCTCAAAACTTCCATTGATAAAGAAGGAAAAGCTGAACTCCCCTCCCCCGCTGCCGCTCTCCATCACGATTCGATATGAGCCAGTCCGAGCAGATCGCCAAAGAACTGGAGCACGACGACCCGCGTTCGGCGCACACGGTCTTGCCGTTGATCTACGAGCAACTCCGCTCCCTCGCGGCCCGCAAACTCGCGGCTGAGCCGCCGGGGCAGACGCTCAACGCGACTGCGCTGGTGCATGAGGCGTTCCTCCGCGTGGTCGGCGATCGCGACGAACAGAAGTGGGGCGGCAAAGGCCATTTCTACGTCGCGGCGGCAGAGGCGATGCGGCGAATCCTGATCGACAAGGCCCGTCGGCGGCGCGCGATCAAGCATGGGGGCGATCTGAAACGCGAGCCGCTCGATTCCGTGATCGTTCCGGCGGAGAAGAAGACCGACGAACTATTCGCGATCCACGAAGCGCTCGATCAGCTCGCGGAAGAGCATCCACGCAAGGCGCAACTCGTAAAAATGCGCTACTTCGTCGGCCTGACGATCGAGGAAGCCGGGGCAATTCTTGAAATCTCGAAAGCAACGGCGGATCGCGACTGGGCATTTGCGCGAGCGTGGCTCCATCGCGAGATTTCGAAAAAAGAGTGAGGCGTTTTGTGCCGGAATCTCGCGCTACTTGATATGACCGAAGAATCCATCTTTGCAGCTGCCCTTGCCATGGCTCCTGATGAGCGCCCCGCGTTTCTGGATGAAGCCTGCGGAGGCGACGCCGATCTGCGGGATCGCGTCCAGCAGCTGCTGACGGCAAGCGATGACGCCAGCGACAGTTTTCTGGCCAAACCGGCTGAGGAACTGGGCCAGACGATCCAGATGTCCGAGCAGGAACGGCAGTCGGCTCAATCACGATCGCGTTCCCTGCATGAGCACAAGCCGCCGAGCACGATCATCGAAACGCAAGGCGGCGCGAAGGTGATGTACTTCGGCGAATACGAGCTTCAGGGCGAAATCGCGCGCGGGGCGATGGGCGTGGTCTACCGAGCCGAGCAAGTCACGCTGAAACGGACGGTCGCGATCAAGATGATCCGCTCGACCTTGCTGGCCAACGATGGCGACGTGCAGCGCTTCAAGGCCGAGGCCGAAGCGGCTGCCAGTCTCGATCACCCGAACATCGTTCCGATCTACGAAGTGGGCGAGTTCGAAGGGCAGCACTACTTCACGATGAAGCTCGTCGAGGGCGGGACGTTGCGGGATCGGATGACCGAATTCGTCAAGGATCCGCGCAGTGCGGCGGAGTTCATGAGCAAGGTGGCTCAGGCGGTTCACGCGGCGCATCAGCGCGGGATTCTCCATCGCGACATCAAGCCGGGGAACATCCTCGTCGATCACGAAAACGAGCCGCACGTGACCGATTTCGGACTGGCCAAGGACCTGGACAGCGCCAGCGGGCTGACGTTGAGCGGGCAGATCGTCGGCACGCCCAGCTACATGGCCCCGGAGCAGGCCGAGGCCTCAGCGCGCCTGACCACCGGGGCGGATGTTTACGGCTTAGGCGCGGTGTTTTACGAAATGCTGACCGGCGAGCCGCCGTTCAAGGGCGAGACGACGCTGGAGACCTTGCGATTGGTCACGGAATCCGAAGTTCGCAGTCCGCGCTCGGTCAATCCGGTCGTGAATCGGGATCTGGCAACGATCGCGATGAAGTGCTTGAGCAAGGAGCCGAAGGATCGTTACGCCTCGGCGCAGGGCTTGGTCAATGACGTCGATCGCTGGTTGGCTGGCGAGCCGATCAAAGCTCGTCCGGTGGGCACCGGCGAGAAGGTTTTCAAGTGGATGAAGCGGAAACCGGCGCCAGCAGCTGCTGTGGCGCTCGCGACGCTGCTTCTGGTCGTGTTAGGGATTGGCGGCCCGATCTGGGCGCTGCAGCAGGCGAAGCTCAGGCAGGATGCGGTCGATGCGCAGGCGTTAGAGGCCGAGGCCCGAGAACGCGCTGACTCTTCGACTAAGCTCGCCGAGGAGAGGGCCGAAGAAATCAACCGGACGCTCTACGCGAACGAGATGCATCTGGCCGAGGCCGCGTTGAGTCAGCCGGGCGGCGTGGTGCGGCTCCAAAACTTGCTGGACAACTGGCGGCCGGAGGAAGGCGCGGCTGACTTTCGTGGTTGGGAGTGGAATTATTTGCGTTCGCAGTTGGAGCCGTCCGAGCAGCATTTCGAGCATCCGGGACGCGTGAGGTCGGCGGTCTGGAGCGCGGACAGCGCCCACGTGTTCACAGGTTGCGAGGATGGTAAGATTCGGGTCTGGAATGTGGAGACTGGCCGTGTCGCGGCGGTTTTCGGAGATCACACCGAGTTTGTCGAGGCGCTCGCGATCAGCCCCGGCGGCAACCGTCTTGCGTCACTGGACGCAGGCGGCGCGCTGAAGATTCGAGACAGCGAGAGCGGCGAGATCGCGTTCGAAGCCAAATTGGAGGGCGGCTCGGGCTTCGGGGAGTTGGCGTGGAGCCCGGACGGTTCGCGGCTCGCAGCTGAAGACGGCAACCGCGCGGTCGTGGTCCTCGATTCAACATCGGGAGAAATCCTCCAGCGTTTTGAAGCGGACAAATCGGTTCGCTCAGTCGACTGGGAACCGGGCGGAGACCGGCTCGCGATCGGATACGGATTCACTTTGTTGATCCACAATTTCGCGACCAGCGAGTCCCAGCGTTTCGAAAATAGCTTCCGCAGTTCAGTCGTTCAGGATGCCGAGTGGGTTTCAGACGGCGATCTCATCATTTCGGCCGGGGGCCATTTGCATCTGGTGGATCCAGACACGGAGGCCGTGGGGGAATTTCCGTTGGAGTCGATCAACCGCGCGGAGGAGGCGGATTTTTGCGCAACGAACGGCCTTGTCGCCTTCGCGGCTCAGAATCGCGGCGTTTACGTTTTCCACACCGGGATTGGCGTGGTTCTCGCCAATTTCAATGGACACACGCAAGAGTTAGTCTCGGTCGAGTGGAGCGCGGACGGCCAGCAGCTGTTGACCGCGGCTGGAGACGGCGTCCGAATCTGGCGCTTCCCAAAGGTGGATCGCGAGCTGATTTCCGAGGGCGAATCTCCGTCCATGAGCTGGCGGCCCGGCGGAGACGAGATTGCGGTCAGTAATTATCGAGGTGTAAGGATTCTTTCGCCCTCAAATCCCGGGTCCGAAGTTCAAAGGATTTCTCTTGGCGACGACATCCGCTACGAAGCCGCGTGGTCGTCGGACGGCAAGCGGATCGCGGTCCGAAGCAATCGCCGATTGTCGGTCTGGGAGCTGGGAGTCGACAGCCCGCTCTGGGAAGTCGAGTTGGAACCGGAGGCGGGGGTTTTCACGGATGAGATTTCGTGGGAACCGGGCGGCGAGCGGCTGATGACTTCAGGTAAGGGGCGCAATCTCAGGCTCTACTCGGCTACCGACGGGGCTCTGATTTCGAAGTTTCCGGACAGTGGCTGGATGAGCGTTTTCGAATGGGCGCCAACGGGCGGGCGGCTCGCGGTTTCCGTCTACGCCAGGCTGGTCATCGTCGATCCGGACGACGGCTCGGTGCTTGAGGAATGGCCGCTAACGAACAAGGCGACCGCGATGGCGTGGACACCGTCCGGCGACATCCTCGCCACCGCGCGGGAGGGCGATCGGCTCGTCGAGCTTTGGCAGGTTCTAGGCGGGAAAAAGCTCGCCGAATTCGATGGTGATAGTGTTGGGAATCGCGTTCTGGCGTGGTCGCCAGACGGCGCGCTGTTGGCTGTCGGAGGCTTGTCTGGAGTAGTGCAAATCTGGAATCTCGAACTCGGTCGAACGGTGCTTACGTTTCAGGAGAACGGCCCGGTCGAGCATCTCGGTTGGGACGACTCCGGAACGCGGCTCGCGATTTCGACCAAGGGCAGCGACGCTCGTCTGAGGGTGCGCGACGCGGGTCCCGGGCTGCTCGCGGAGGCCTCGCCGATGGCGCTTCCGTGGCTCGATCAACGAACCGCGGCCGAGCCGGATCGTCTCCGTCATCGGATCGCGCGCGCGGAACTTCTCGAGCGACTCGATCGCTGGTCGCCAGCAGCTGCTGAGTGGGCTCGGCTCGCCGAACTGCGGCCGGATGACGCGGATTTCGCGCGGCGAGGACTCGAAGCCACACTGAATTCTCTCAAGCTAGCCGAAGCGATTGCGCATCTCGAAGCCCAACTCGAATCGAGCGCGGGCGACTCCCACGCGGCTGGGATTCTCGCGAAGCTGCTGATTGAAGACGCGATTGGAGACGGTTGGATCTCGCTGGAGATCGAGAGCGCAATTTCTGAAGGCGGCGCCAATCTCACGCGGCAACCGGACGGCTCGTTTTTCGCCCATGGCGTGAATCCGCCAGCCGATGTTTATCGAATTTCGGCTCGAAGCGAACTTCCGCGAATCAACGCGATTCGACTTGAGACAATTCCCGACGAGCGCTTGCCGGAAGGCGGATCCGGGCGGGCGGCGAATGGGAATTTTCAGCTCGGTGATTTTTCGGTTAGGTACGCAGGAATGCCAGCCACGATCGCGTCAGCTTGGGCTGATTTTCACTACACGCATCCAACCTATTCGGGATTCCCGATCGAAAAAGCGTTCGACGCAGACCCGGACAGCGGCTGGGACACGTCACCAAAGCCACTCGAGCCGCACACGGCGGTTTTCGATTTTACTAAGCCGCATAACCTCAAGGCCGGAGCGGAACTGAGCATTCGCCTGCAAAGCGCAACGCGCGGGGGAGAATATCCGGAGCACAACCTCGGCCGCTTCCGGCTTTCAGTCGCGAGCCATCCGAATGCGGCGCGGCTCGCCGAACTTCAGCAGCTGCTGGAGGGAAATTGGGGCGAGTCGAACGGCTGGCGCTTGCTCGGCGAGATCCGCTCGATTCGAAACGAGCAGGAAGCTGCGGCAGAAGCTTTCGCGAGAGCAGAGGCCGATCTCGAAGTGTCGGTGACGAGCGCCGATACTCTCGAAAAACCGGGTTAGTAGAGAAAGCCGCTTTCGTGTGGGCGGCGCTGCTGGCGGAACTGGAAGAGAAGAAATGAGACGCCAGCCGCCGTTGCAGCGCCGTGAAAGGCCATTGCAGCCCAATTGTCCGACCGAAGGTCCAGATTCTCCTTCTCCTCCCAGCATCTGCTGGCGCGCGCCTCGTTGTGAGCAGTCGAGTCAACGGCTGCGAATCCGATGATGACACAGCGGTTAAGTCGCCACCGAATCTCGCCATGCTCGTCGACGAGCCTTTGGTAAAGCGCCGCCACACGAGCAGATCGATTTCATTCTCGGGTTCAGTCAAACGGTCGGTTAATTCGACACATGTCGGAGCAAAAGCTCCACAAGCCGCCACACAAATAATCCCGACTACCACCCACCAACCGACTTAACCAGCAGCCGATTCTTCTGGCTTCGTTGCCTTCATTTCGGCTTTCGCTTCCTCGCGCGCCCTGCGTTTGTCGGCCTTTCGCTGCTCACGCTCCTGCCGCTTGTAGTCTTTACTTGGTGTAGATGCCATTTCAACGCCCCTTAAGTGAAAGTGAGCGGTCAGGCAACTACTTTTTCGACAGCATCCGCAGCGAGTTGGATTCTGTCACTCCCCGATTCTTCAGTTCGAGGGGGATTTCAATTCGGACTCGATACCCTCGATACCCTGGAGCGCCAGTTGGTCCTTTCGGTCAAAGAACGGCGAAGCTTTTGCGAACCTCAGAACCGTGCGAACCTGATTTCGCATGCAGGCTGGGCCCGAGGTTCACGCTATCGAAACGTTTGACCATCCACACATTATGAAGTCTTGCGCGGGAAAGATTTGAGCCGAGAGGAAAGGAAGAAACTGCCGGAAGAGCGGAAAATTCGAATGGACCAACATCAGCCATGGGAGCGGAGGAATGACCGACCTGATCGACGGCGTGGATTTTCTTGAACGAGCAACAATTTTACCAAAAAAAGCATCGAATGAAGAAATATCATCCTTTCATCCAGACCGTCGCCGGAGTCGTGGCGGTCATCGGCCTCTTGCCGGACTTTGGGCGCGCCGAAAACGAATTGATTGAAGAGTCCGGCCTCAGCGGAGGGATCGTTGTCGCTCTTGGTTTTGATGATGGCAAATTCCTGGCGGAATTAGCGACGGACGGTCCTTTTGTCGTGCATGGCCTAATGAACTCTGACGCAATCGTCGAGAAGGCCCGTCAGGAGATCAAACAATCGGGGCTCTATGGCCGTGTTTCGTGCGAAAGCTACAACGAAACGAATTTGCCCTACGTGGATAACCTCGTGAATCTCGTACTATGCAAAAGCTCGTGCAAGACGCCCACGCCAGAGCTGCTGCGCGTGGTCGTTCCGGGCGGTTTGCTCATGGTTGAAGAAGCGGGCGGCTGGAAGAGGACCGTAAAGCCGATTCCAAGCGGATTGGATGAGTGGAACCAGTTTCTTCATGGAGCCGACAACAACGGCGTCTCGATGGACGATGTCGGTCCACCCCAACGTCTGCGCTGGCACGACACGCCTGAATACGGTCGCTCTAAGGCGCTTTCTCCCTCCTTTACAAATATGGTTTCGGCTGGCGGGCTCGTGTTTACGATCGAGGACCGGGCAACCACGGAAGACGTCAATGCTCCAGTGGCCTATTATCTGGTGGCTCGTGACGCCTTTAACGGCATCGAGTTGTGGAAGCATCCGATGAAGCAGTGGAGCGAGTGGCAAACAGGGAGCATCAAATCAATTCCAACCCAACAACAACGCTGCTTGGCTGCGGTCGGAAAAAGAGTTTATTGCTGCACGGAATTCGGCGGGCCGGTCACGGCTTTTGAATCTAGAACCGGCGCCGTTAAGAGGGTCTTTGAGGATACTGAAGGAACCACCGAGTTCGCCATCGAAAACAAAGTCCTCTATGCAATTAAGGGCGCTCCCTACAAGGCAAAGAAAGGTGCCGCGGAGGTTGGCGAGGTCGAACTTTGCGCGGTCGATCTCACGCAAGGGTCCGTAATCTGGAATCATCCCATCGCCGATGAATATACCAGGGGAACTCTCTCGGTGAGAGGCGACCGCTTGGCGTATTACAGCAAGGCGGGTTTGTCGCTCCTGGACATCGCCAATGGCGAGCGGCTCTGGACGGAGCCCATTCCGATCAAGGCCTTGCCGGCTGATATCCCATCCAAGAAAAAGAGGAGGGATCAGAAGCCCAGCCCGGGGGCACCCTTCAGCTCTAACATCCATCCCACGGTTGTGTTGACGGACGACAAGGTCATCTGCGCTGTCGGGGAGTCGATGGTGACCAAGAGCCTGGCCGATGGCAGAACGCTCTGGTCAGCAGCTGCTCGCGCCAATTACATGAAAAGCACCGACCTTTTCGTGGCTAACGGCATGGTTTGGAGCCGGGATCTGAAAGGACGCGACCTCAAGACCGGCGAGGTCGTTGCTTCGCTCGCGCAGGAGATGAACGGCCCGATGTCGCACGATCGCTGCTATCGGAACCGGATCACTCATCGCTATTATCTTAACAGCGCCTCGGGCGGGAGCGATTTTTTGAAACTGGATGGAAGCGCGGAGACTCCCAATCCCTGGGCGCGCTCGACCTGCGGCCTGGCCGTCATGCCAGCCAATGGCATGCTCTACAACGGTCCTTATGTCTGCCAATGCGCGATTGGAACCATGGCAACGGGAGTGAACGGATTCTATAATGGCTCCGAGGATACCGACAAACGCTTTACCGTGGAGATCGAGCCGCGCTTGGTCAAAGGACCTGCGTTCGGGACAGATGAGGGCGCTGCCGCCAACGCGAACGACTGGCCGTCTTATCGTTATTCCAGTATGCGTAGCGGCGTCGCAGCTGGCACCACCCCACAAGAACTTGCCACGCAATGGAAAATCAACATCGGATCTCGTCCCACTGCGCCCGTTGTAGCTGGGGACAGCGTCTATGTCGCCGACCGCGATGGCTATACCCTGTTTGCGCTGGATCGAAAGAGCGGTGAAACCCGCTGGACGTTCATTGCCGATGGACGGATCGACAGTCCGCCAACCTATCACAAGGGAATGATTCTATTCGGCAGCCGGGGTGGCTATGTCTATTGCCTGCGGGCCTCAGATGGCCAGATGGTTTGGAAATTCAACGGCATGCCTGAACAGCGGCTGATCTGCGACACAGGTCGACTGGAATCGGCATGGCCGGTGAACGGAAGCATCATGATTTTTGAAGACACGGCTTACTTCGCGGCGGGACGCAGCACGTTTCTGGACGGCGGAATTGCCGTGTTCGGACTGGATCCGATCAGTGGAACGATGAAGCACGGTAGAATTTTGCAGGGGCCCTACGAGGATGACACTCGCAGTTTCCCGATCCCAGCCAGCGGAACATTTCAGTTGGAAGGCTGCAAATCCGGTATTTTTTCCAGCGCAGGCAACCAATTGTTCATTCGAAACCAAGGCTTCACGCCGAGCCTGGTGCCGATCAGGCCTGAGAAAGTGAAAACCTTGCATTTGCTGGCCTCCCCAGGCTTCCTGAATGATTCGCCGCAGCACCGCACTTATTGGACGGTGGATCAGGATCTTCGGTATGGGGGTGCCATGGGCAAATTTGGCTCAGGCCCGGCGGGCGACACGATCGCCTTTGACGGCAAGCTGTTCTACGAGATTCGCGGCTATGCCCCGGGTCGAAATCTTGAAGGTCGGGGCCGGGGCCTGAGCCCGCTGGAAATCTTTTCCGTCTACTCGGGAACCTACACCGGCATGGGCAAACCGGAGAACCAGTCCGCCATCCCTGCCGTGGGGCATTGGGAGGAGCGGTGGTCCACGCCAACTCCATTCGCCGGGCATGCGATCGCAGCCTGCGAAAACACGCTCATGGCCGCTGGCGTTCCCATGCTCGAAGGCTATTCCGTCGAAGATACGAATGCATCGTTTGCCGGGAAAAAGGGTGGCATCGCCTTGCTACTGGATGCGAATGACGGCCATCAACTCCAGGAATTGCGCTTCGATGCCGCGCCCGTCTGGGATGGAATTGCCATTGCCTACCAAAGCTATTTCATATGCCTGAAGGATGGATCAGTCGTGTGCCTGTCAGGAAAAGAGGACTGACGTTATCCTTGAGCGGCACCAGCAGCTGCTGGCCGCGTCATTTCGAGGGAGGTCTCAATTCGGCCTCGATATCCTGGAGCGCCACTTGGCCCTTTCGGTCAAAGAGACTGACCGGGATGCCGACGGCAAAGCCGACCACGAATGCCGGGAACATCTCCTCGAGGTTTGCAAAAGCCTCGCCGGTGGCACCGGGCAGTGCGGGCATCACAAACTTAAAAAACGGCACAGCGAGAAATCCCGAGATCATGGCAGAAAGAGCGCCTCGCCGAGTGAATCGCGCCCAGAACAGGGACAGAATGATGGTTGGACAAAACGTCGCGGCGATCCCAGACCATCCAAAGACGATGAACCAGAAGACAGTCCGCTCGGGAATGGCGTAGGCGACTGTCATCGCGAGCGCAAAAGCGCCCATGGCCAGCAAAACGGTCGTTATCCGGCTCAGTCTCACCAGGCTTTCATCGGGCAGCGATGGATTCAGGATCCTTTGGTAAACGTCGCGGACGACAGAACTCGCGGCGACCATCAGCAGGGAATCGACGGTCGACATCGCCGCTGAAAGGACCCCGGCAATGACGAGGCCAATGAGGGTCACCGGAATGAGGACTTCAACGATCATGGGAAGAACGTCTTGCCCGTTAGCTCCAAGGACGCCTTCCAGAGAATCTTGCGGCCCCATAAGAAGATGTCTTCCGATCATTCCAATCAGGACAGCTCCGCAATCGGTCAGGGTGGTGTAGAGGATCGCGACAATCGCGCCTTTCTTGACCTCGCCTTCGGATTTGAGAGCGAGGACGCGAACAAAAACCTGTGGCGAACCGAGGAATCCCAGACCGATCGAAACAAGCGCGACGATTGCCATAACGTTGTTCAGCGTCAATCCGGCCGGTCCCCAGATGGACATCAGACCAGGATCCTGCTCCACGAGCCCGTTGGCAACGTTTCCCCAACCCCCAGCGTAAAAGAGACCGATAATCGGGATGGTCACGAGCCCGACGAACATCAAGGCTCCTTGGAAAACATCCGACCAGACCACGGCCAAAAATCCGCCAGCCACGATGTAAATGACGACGACGCCGAACCCGACGACAGCGCCGATGAGGTAGTCCCAACCCAGGAAGCTGTTGAATGCAGTCGCCGTCGCATCGATCTGGGCGCTCACATAAATCATGACAAATATGACCAGGGAGCATGCGGAAACGAGCCTCAACGAATGCGAGGTGTCTCGAAATCGCGCTTCCAGATAATCAGGAATGGTAAGAGCGCCGTATTTCGTGGTGAGCCGATTAAATCGCCGGTTCATGCAGAGCCAGGCGATGCCCACACCCACGATTTCGCCGACCACGACCCAAAAGGCCTGGAGGCCGATCGCGGCACCCATCCCGGTTAGCCCCAGCAGCAGCCAGGCCGATTCACCGGTGGCTCGAGCCGAAAGGGCGGCCGGAAGAAACCCCAGCCGCTTTCCCGCCGCGATGTAGTCGCCGAGAGATTTCACTCGCCTGGAGGCGAACCACCCGATACCCAACAAGATAAGCAGGTAAAAGAGAATACCGACGATTTTCGGGGTCATGAGTGAAGACTACGGATGAACCGGAGGGGTTGAACAGAGTGTTCGGGTCTTCCTCAGATCTGTGAGGGAAATAGAAGAGCGCAAAAAATCGTGTCAATCGAAGTCGGGCAAGAATCGAGTGAAGGCCGACTTGTTTTCAGTGGGCGAAGATTTCGGTCAAAAAAAAAGAGCGGAGGCCTCTCGGCACCCCGCTCTTGAAACGAATTGAAGTCGAAATCAACGGTGTGGAAAACTTCCCTTAGAAATTGGCGTAGATTTCGTGCAGTCTGTCCACTGCCCGGTTCCAGGGAACCTCGCGGTAAACGA
>JBLHKS010000023.1:0-53653 GCA_047620505.1 Verrucomicrobiales bacterium
GTCAGCTGGATTTCCTTTTCGCAAAGGAGCGAGGTGAAAGTTTCGACCAGGCCGATTTCGAGGCGTCCAGCCGCGAATCGGTTGCCGAAATTGTAGCCAAACAGGCTGAAATTGGAATTGATGTCGTCTGCGATGGCGAGCAGAGCAAATCCAGCTTCCTGACCTACATCGCAGAGCGGCTTGGCGGCTTTTCGCCGAGCGAAAATCAAGGCGAGGATCTCTGGGTCGACTCCCGCGAATCGTTGGCCTTTCCAGAGTTCTACGATGCTCACCGGAAGTCGCGCGAAGGGCTCGTAGCCAAGCCGGTCAAGCTGCATTGCACGGGACCTGTCGAATATCGCGGACACGAAGTGCTACAGCGCGACATCGCGAATGTTTCAGCAGCTGCTGGCGAAAACAAAGTCGAAGAAGCGTTCATGACCGCGGTTTCGCCTTCGGATGTCGAGGGGCAGCAACCGAACTCTTTTTACGAGAGCGACGAAGCCTACCTTTTCGCGATCGCCGACGCGATGCGCGAAGAATATAAGGCGATTATCGAGGCGGGCCTGCTTTTGCAAATCGACGATCCACGGCTTCTAACCTACTATATTTCTCGACCAGATTTGAGCGTTGAAGACTGTCGAAAATGGGCGGAACTCCGCGTCGAAGCGCTGAATCACGCGCTACGCGGATTGCCGGAAGACCGAATCCGTTTCCACACCTGTTATGGAATAAACATCGGGCCGCGGATTCACGAAATGAACCTCGCCGACATCGTGGATATCATGATGAAAGTGAACGCAGGTGCCTACCTTTTCGAAGCCGGAAACCCGCGTCACGAACACGAATGGACCGTCTGGCGCGACGTCAAACTCGCCGACGGAAAAGCCATCATTCCTGGCGTGATTTCACACTCGACTCCGCTGGTCGAACATCCTGAGCTAGTCGCCCAACGTCTGATTCGTTTTGCCGAAATCGTCGGCCGCGAAAATGTGTTGGGAGGTAGCGATTGCGGATTCGCGTCTTTCGCGGCGACCGAGCAGGAAATCCATCCAAGCATCGTTTGGGCAAAGTTCCAAAGCCTCGCGGAAGGCGCTCGAATCGCCTCAGATAAGCTTTGGTAGCGGAAAATGACCAATCGCGTCCTCGTCGAGGAAATTCTCGATCACCTGCCGGCGGACGATCCGGATGCGATCGCGAGCAGGCGTGATTTGCTCAGGCTTAATCGGATCTTCGGGAATTTCCGCTGGATCAAGCGCGCGCTGTCCGGAGCAACCGAGGTTGTTGAACTCGGTGCCGGCGATGCTCACCTCGCTCGGCAGGCTGTCGAGCTGCGATCCGACCTCAAGTGGACAGCGATCGATCTCGCCCCGCGTCCGCTGGATTTACCGGATTCGATCGACTGGTGTCAGGGCGATCTATTCGAGCAGTTGCCGAAAATCAGCGGCGATGCGCTCGTCGCGAACCTCTTCCTTCATCATCTCGACGACGCTCAGCTTCGAGAACTCGGCCAGCAGCTGCTGCGGTTTCGACTTGTCGTTTGCAGCGAGCCAGCGCGATTTCGAATCTTCCACGCGGGCGGCTACGCGCTCCGGATCTTCGGTCTGAATCGAGTGACCAAACACGATCTGCACGTCAGCATCGACGCCGGATTTCGTGGGCGTGAACTACCGGAAATGCTCGGCTTGGATCCAAAAATCTGGAAAATCGGGATCCGGCACACAATGCTGGGAATGTATCGGATGGTCGCGGAGAAAGTTGAGCCGTGAACAACCCGATTACGATCATCGGGGGCGGACTCGCCGGACTTTCGCTCGGAATCGCGCTTCGGCGGCGAGGGATCGAGACGACCGTGCTTGAAGCGGCTCAGTATCCGCGTCACCGAGTCTGCGGCGAGTTCATTTCAGGCGTTAGCCGCGACACTCTGGATTCGCTGGGAATCGCCGATTTTTTCCGCGATGCGCCAAAATTGCAGTCCACCGCCTGGTGGCTTGGCAATCGACATCTTTTCGACGCCGCGCTGCCGGATCCCGCGATGGGCTTGAGCCGTTTCGCGCTGGATCTCCGGCTCGCCGAGCGCTTCGTCGAACTTGGTGGGAACCTGCGAACCGACGAGCGGTTTCAAACCGACGATCCGATCCAGCCCGGTCTCGTTTGGGCGACTGGCCGCGCCCGCGCCAAGAGTAATTTGTTAGGACTGAGCCTGCACGTCGAGGGTTTCGAATTGCAGACCGATCTCGAAATGCATTTCGCGAGCGGCGGCTACACCGGGCTTTGCCCAGTTGAAAACGGGCGGGTCAACATCTCGGCTTTGTTCCATCGCAACACCTCGGTTAAAGCAAAGCCAGCCGAGCTGTTCCTCGCCTATCTCGAGTCCTGCGGCGTCACCGATCTAGTTGAACGGATCGGGCGCGCGCACATCGATCCGGATTCGCACGCCGCCGTCAGCAGCGTCCCGGTCGGCGGCTGTCGCTCTGCTGCTGCTGACGAAGTTTGCGCCGTCGGCGATTTTTTCGGATCAATGGGCCCGTTCACCGGAAACGGCATGTCGCTCGCGTTTGAAAGCGCCGCCTTCGCCGCCGAGCCGCTCTCACGATTCGCTCGAGGCGAAGCAATCTGGATCGACGCCAAAACCGAGGTCCTGAAAGGCTTGCGAACTCGGTTTCGTCCCCGCCTCGCCGCGTCCCGAGCACTGCATCGACTCTTGCTCAATCCAATCGGGTTGCGCGGAATCTCAATGCTAAGCCGAATCGGGCTCTTGCCATTCCAGAGTCTTTATCGGCTCGTAAGGTGAAAATTTCTACAACGGCTTTCCGTTCGCCCTCCAGCCAACTCCTGCTATTCTCCCGGCTTCAACTCCTGCACTTCGATGAAAAACCCAATTCACTTAACAGTATTGATTCTCGTGATCGCCGCGTCCGCCTTCGCTGACGACTTTCACCAGTTTACCAATACCAAAGGTCAGAAACTCGAGGCCCGTGTCATCGCGATTGAAGGCGATCAAATCACGGTCGAACGGCGCGATGGCGAGAAGTTCACCCTTGCCCGAACGGTTTTTATCGAGGCCGATCAAGCCGTGATCGACGCGTTCAAGCCGGCTCCCGCGCCAGCAGCTGCTGCGCCCGGCGTCCCCGAGCCGACGAGTTCGATCGACATGGAACAGATCAACGCGGCGCTTGGACACGCGGTTTTCTCCGACACCCACCTTTGGGATGATTCGCCTGATGAAACGGCTGAGCGCTTGAAATGGCGGCGCGAGTCGCAGACCGAATTCGTTAGTAGTTTCCGAAATTATCCGCGTCCCGAATTTCGCTTTCTCGGTGCTCGCCCGTTCTCCGCAGCGCTTTACGGTAACGATGGAGCTGTGTCGTCGATCTCGCTCGTATTTGCGAACAAGGGCGATGGATTCAGCGTCGATCGCGACAGCAAGAACACCGGCGACGAGGACGCGCTGGAGCAGCTGAACGAGTTGATCGACGCCGATGTTGAGGCGATTTCCAAGGTCCTGATCGAGGCGACTGGCGAGGAAGGGGAGCGCCAGCGGTTCGGCGAAGGCTCCGCTCGTCAGACGGTGACGAGGTGGAATTGGAATGACCACGCGTTCCTGCTTTTCCAGCAGGAAAATGAATATGTTAGTCTGGAAATCCAGCCGCGGGCTTTTGCCGACGAGGGTGGAAAAGTGGAGCGGATCAAGGGGCTGGAAATCCGGCAACGCGCACGAGCAAACGTGGAAACCCGGCCAAACGGCGATGTTGTCGTGAAAAACATCCCGATGGTCGATCAAGGTCCGAAGGGCTATTGTGTTCCGGCAACGTTCGAGCGCTCGATGCGCTACCTCGGGATTCCGGCCGACATGTACTTGTTAGCGATGATCGGCGATACGGGAATTGGCGGAGGAACTTCGGTAGGCCAACTTTCCGCCGCGGTCGAAAAAGACGTCCGCCGCAAGGGCCGCGGGTTCGATCGCTTCGACGGCGATGTCGACATTCGCAAGATCGCAAAATACATCGACGAGGGCATCCCTGTGATGTGGTCGATGTATTCGACGAGCGAGTTCAACGCGACCGCAACTCGCCGAACGGAAGAGCGCGCGACGGTCGACGACTGGGCAGTTTGGACGGCGAAACTGGCTGAGGAAGTCAAGGCACGCGAGTTGGCGAAGGACCGAAACACAGCCCACGTCACCCTGATCGTCGGCTACAACAAAGAGACTGGCGAAGTCGCGTTCAGCGATAGCTGGGGCGAGCGCTTCCTTGAACGTTGGGTTCACGCTGAAGAGGCGACCGAGATTTCCCAGGGCGGATTTTCTGTGGTGACGTTCTGAGCTTCCGGCATTCGTTCATGCATCTTCAATCCCTTGCCAGCGCCTTTCCGCCGGGTTCCTACACTCAAGCGGAGTGCTGGCAAATCATCCGCGATTCGTCAGCCGCTAAAGCGCTTCGTGGGCGGTCGTTGAAGCTGCTGGAAAAGATTCTCCTTGGCGATTCAGGGATCGAGCGCCGGCATTTTTGCGTTTCGGATCCTTCGCAGGTTTTTTCGCAGGACGCCGAGTCGCTGAATCGGGAATTCGTATTCCACGCGCCGAAACTGGGCGGCGAAGCTCTGACCAAGGCGCTGAGCCGAGCTGAAATCAAGGCGACCGATCTCGACGCGATTTTTGTCTGCACCTGCACTGGCTACATTTGTCCTGGTATAACCAGCCACATCGCCGAACAGCTTGGAATGCGGCCAGACGCCTACCTTCAGGACCTCGTCGGTCTTGGCTGTGGCGCGGCGATCCCGACCCTCCGAAGCGCTGAAGGATTTCTCAGTGCCAATCCGGACGCAACGGTCGCGGTGATCGCTGTTGAGGTCTGCTCAGCCGCGTTTTACATTGATGATAACCCGGGCGTTCTGATCAGCCTCTGTCTGTTTGGTGACGGCGCTAGCGCTTCGATCTGGCGACAGAATCCGAGCCCAGCAGCTGCTGGCGGAGCAATCTACCGAGCGTCAAATTTCAAAACGGTGCACAAGCCCGATCAGCGTGAGAAAATCCGCTTCGTGAACGCAGGCGGCAAACTCAAGAACCAGCTTCACCGCTCCGTTCCTGAGGTAGCGGCCGAGGCTGTGTCTGAGCTGTTTTCAGCAGGTCCTGATCCGGATAAAATCGACCGAATTCTCACCCATACAGGTGGTCGAGATGTGATTGACGCGCTCGAATCACGGCTCCCGGTCGACTCGCTCACCGAAAGCCGCGAGGTGCTCCGCGACTACGGAAATCTCAGCAGCCCGTCGGTCCTGATCGCTCTGGAGCGACATCTCGCGAGCGAGAACCCTGCCGAGAACCTTTGGCTAACTGCGTTCGGTGCCGGGTTCGCCTGCCATTCGATGGAGCTAAGCCGCGAATCACTTTAGATCTGCCAACGCGGCTTGGATCGCCTCTCTTATGCTTTTCGGCGTGACTTTGTGATTCAATACCATCTCAGCGGCAGCGCGTTTTTCATCGACGGTCGCATCTGGAATTTGCTGAAGCGCTTCGAAAAGATCACGAGCCATCAGCGGGCCGAAGATGCCAACCGGGACTGGGTCGAGTTGACCACGGAGATGAGCAACCGCTTGACGGCGCGCTTCGAGAGCGTTCTCCGGCTGACCCAGCTTATCATAATAGCCGGCGATTCTATTCAGTGTTTCACCCCGCTGATATTTCCCCGCCGCCAGCAACTGCTGAAGCGTGAACTCGAGGGCTCGGCTCGGCTTGGAATCGAAAAACGTAGCAGTTGCGCCGTAGGCTTCGAACTGGGCACTCGATGATGGGTAGGCAATCTTCTCAAACAATCGAATTGCCTCTTCTACCTGCTGAGCTGTCGATTCCGGATTCTTACTGATCGCGACGACTCGCTGCCTGACCGCCGTTTCTCTTTGAGAGGCGGTAGCCGCAGTGGAGGCCGAAACTTGGTCGAATTGCTCAAGCGCCTCATCGAAGCGACGCTGCCGCAACCGTAACAATCCAATCGAATTGACGGCTTCGATTTTGAGAACGTCCGAGACATTTTCATCGGAAATCAGAGACGTTGCGCGACTTTCCGCTTCGTCTGGTTTCGATTTGTAAGAGCCGCTGAAATCCCTTCGAAACTCAGCCAACTCCGCATGGGATTTGGACTCCAAAAAGTCAGCTCGCTCCCAAGCGCGCAGCGTCGAGTGGCCGTAGTCACGTGCCATCGCGGCATCGATTTCAAGATTTCTTTGGGTGTAAGGAATCTCGAACGTTGCCGCGAAACGCACGCCTTCGAGATACGAAAACCAGAGGGAAAACATCGTATCCTCCAAGACTTCGGGAACTTCTTTCGGCGGGTCGCGCAGAAAATTATGCGGAGCGGTTCGAATCGATTGCGGCTGCTCCTCGCCGATCCAACCACGAAGCTCGTCCGTGTTCGCGCGGATGTGCGGAAGGCCAACTCCAATAAAGTAGAAAACTTCGTGAGTCTCGCCTCGTAGCGACGGGCAGTGAAAATCCAAGGCGATCCTGACGTTAACCTTTTTCGCCAGCTTCATCAATTCCTGGACCTCTGGATAAATGCTCTTTCGCCCATAATCTCGGTTATGATCATGTGGGAATCGCCACTTGCCTTGATCGCCCGCCTCTACGCCGTCTTTGTCCATCATCGGAACTGCGTAAAGCACGTAGCGGTCTCGAAACGCTCGCCCAGCCGGCGAATCCGCCATCGCCTCCGCGAGAAAACCTTCGAGCACGTAACTGGCCATGCTTTCACAAGCGTGATGCCTGGCCGTCACGATCACAGCTTCCTTGTCAGCGCCTGATTCGCCGATTTTAAGCAGTTCAACCGGCTTACCCCCTTTCGTCTCGGTGAGTTGCGAGATCGCAAGGTTAGGATTCGAGCGATGCTCATCAAGAAATGCGTCGAGTTCCTGTTGAAGATACGGAATCGCGACGGCGAAGCGTGCCTTGCGAACGGCATCTGTGAACTCAAATTTGAAAGACTCAGAAGGCTCGTCTGTCGACGAATATCGAACAGATTCTGTCCCCAACCATTTCCAATTCTTCCCGCCATCGACGCTCACCGCCGGACCGCGAACTCCGATTCTCAGCTTTCCTTCGAAGACGAATTCAACGGTGCCAGGATCAGCAGCTGCTGCCTCGAAATTCCAGTAAAACCAATCTCGCCCGCCGCGCAGATCCGGCTTGAGGCGAACCTTCGTCCCGTCGTTCTCTAACACGATTACATTCCCACCGGGAAAGTCGGTTGAGATCTCGGTCTCGCCGAACGCGGAACCGCTGAGAAGCAGAAACAGAAAACTCCATCGACTGAATTTCATAACGCATGTTGGCGGTTCAGTGCGGGGAGTCAACGCTCGCTTCATTTTGCAGTTGCCCTCGACACGAGACGGCTGAGTTTGACTTCGTGAAACTCTGCGCACCCCGGATTCTTTCTGCTCTAACTCTTTTCTTATGGGCTTTCGCTCTGAGCAGTTGCTTGAAATATGAGCAGAGAACGCAGGTGAATGCTGATCAATCTGGCAAGGCGATGATCGAGCTGGAAGTGGCCAGCCCGTTGGTGCTGCTCGCCGCGAAAATGAAGCCCAAAGAGCTGGCTGAAGAAATGGCCAAGGGAATCCTCGGTGCTGCCAACGGGGTCGAAGCATGGTCAGACGTCGAATACGGGTTTACTCCGACCGGTAAACTGAAGTTCTCAGGAGTGGCTTACTTTCCTGATCTGAAAGAATTTGCTACGGGCAGCTCTGGAGGCGGAACGGACAAAATGCCGCAACTCGGCGAATGGAAAAGCGAAATGGTCGATGGCAAGTGGGTCATTCAGATGGACCTCAAAATGGATGCGTTAGGCGGGAAAAAGGGAGATCCCGTGCCTGCTGATCAGATCGAAGCGAAGATCGAGGCGCAGCGCGCGGAGTGGAAGACGCTGAAGGGGACTGTCGGCCTTTTTGTTAGCGAGGTGGAAATGGATTTCAGTCTTCAGGTCGCTGGCAAAGTCGAGTCCGTCCAGAATCTGAAGATGACAAAGGACGATACGGTTTCTATTATATTAAGCGGTCGGGAAATTCTTGATGGCTTGGAAACGTTGCTGATGGATGACGATTACGTAAGGACTGCGATGGAAGAGGGCAATGTTGATTCCAAAGGTAGAGCGATTCCAGAAGGGGCCGACATCGCAGAAATTCTGCTGGGTGGCGAGGGACCAGCGAAGGTCGTGATCAATCCAGGTGAGCCCCTTTTCGACTACGAGACTGAGGTCGCCGAAGCCAGGGCCGCAATGAGCGATGAGCTGAAAGCACTTATTAAAGAAGGCCGGATTTTGATGCGAAAGACTGGAGAATCGTGATCGAGCAGCTGCTGGCTGGGCTCCGGGTCGATCTACTTTCCGCCGTTTGATGCGTCGCGCTCGAATGGGATGATGCGATAGAGGAAATTCTTCGATTTCCCGTAGGCCCAATCGGCGCTTTTCAGGTTATCGAGATTCTTGAGGCACTCCGAACCGGAGCGGCTGACTCCATGTCAGGGGTCACATCGTATATCGAGTTGTTCGAGCGATGTCAGCTTCCCCGTCGGCTCCCAAAGTTCGTTTCGCAAACGATAGCGGCTGGCCATGCCGAGAGTCAGGCGTTTGAGTTTTTTAAAGGCTGTCAGGCTCTCGAGATCCGCCTCGGTTATTTCGCCGATAACGACGTAGAGCTCTTCAAGGTCTTTCAGATGCGTTAGGCCGTTTAAGACCTCGACGCTGCCGCCTTTCACGACAACAGCAGCGGTGTCTGCAGTAAGCGCTTTGGCTTTTTCGGCGTCAGAAATCTGCGGCGCATCTGAGAGGCCGAACGCCTCAATTTCGGCGTCAATCCGTGCGATATCCTTATCGGTGAGTTTCCAACGAGGATTATCAGCACCTGCGGCGGCTGAAATCAGTGAGGCTGTGGCAAGCAAGTAAATCGTCTTCATCAAAGTTTGGAAACGAACGACGTGCTTGACTGATTGCCAACTGTTTTGCCATCGCCTCTCGATTCGGCACCTACGGCATTTTTTCCGACTCCGGAATGGACTCGACGAAGATCCGACTTAAACGAAAACATGAAACTTCTCTTCCCTTTAATTCTCCTTTCTCTCGCGCGGCTGAGCTTTGCCGCAGTGACCATCGATATCTCGACGGATCGCGATGACTCAATCTATGATCTCGGTGCCGAAGTCACTTTCACGATCACGGCAAAAGAGAACGACCAGCCGATCGATCCCAGCAAGATTCAATGGACCCTCAGCGTCGACGGTTTTGGCAAACTTCAAGAGGGCCAAGGACCATTGGCCAAAGGCTCTATTGATCATCCCGGATTCCTCCTGCTGACAGGGACGGCCACCGGTGCAGACGGAAAAAAGGTTACCGGCTACGCCTCCGCCGGGTCCGCGCCGACTAAAATTCCGGTTAGCATGAAGCCGCCAGCCGATTTCGATGAATTCTGGGCGGCACAGCGCGCGAAGCTTGCGAAATCGCCAATGGAATTCACTCAAGAGCCGGCAAAAGCCGAGAAGGGAATCGAAGCTGTCGACATTCAAATTCAAGCCGAGACGGACGGCCCACCAGTCTCTGGCTACTTTGCAAAACCGACTGCCGCCGAGCCAAAATCGCTACCGGCAGTTCTTTGGGTTCACGGCGCTGGCGTCCGGAGTTCGTCGCTCGGTCAAGCGCTGATCGGCGCCCGAGGGGGATTTCTATCGATGGACATCAACGCGCACGGAATCCCAAATGGTAAACAGGGCGACTTCTACAAGGAGCTGACCGCTGGAAAGCTGAATAACTACCGTTTCGATGGGCGCGAAAGCCGCGACACGATTTATTTTCGCGGAATGATCTTGCGCTTGGCACGGGCAATCGATTTTCTTACATCACAACCGGAATGGGACGGAAAAGTGATGGCCGTGATCGGCCATAGCCAAGGCGGTCTACAAGCTCTCGCCGCTGGCGGTTTGGATGATCGGGTTACATTCATCGGTTCCGGGGTTCCCGCTGGCTGTGATCACACTGGCATGGTAGCTGACCGCATTAGCGGCTGGCCAAAGATAGTTCCAAACCCCTCTGGCGAAGAGCCAGACCCCGCTATTATCAAAGCGACCCGCTACATCGATGCCGTCAACTTCGCCAGTCGTTGCAAGGCCGACGCAATCGTCAGCGTCGGTTTCATCGATCGTGTCTGCCCGCCAACCAGCGTCTATGCTGCCTACAATGCGCTTTCTGGCAAGAAGCAGATCATAAACGAGCCCGCAATGGGCCACGCCGCACCGGAGCCGATCAAAAAGCAGTTCTGGGAAGCACTCGAGGCACATGTCGCCTCGAAATCGGCTGACACTCGATAGGTCGCACCGCGGCTACTGAGTGGCGCTCATTACAGGGGCAGCTCCCGAACAGATTGGACATCCCTCATTCCAATCTTGATAGATTTTCTGAAACCACTCGCCGTTGTCTCCACTCTGGAATCGCTTGAGCGCGGCCTCTCCATCATTACGCATCTCCGCAAGTTTTCCGCGTAGTTCTGTCGTCTCTTCCTCCGTCAGTCGGAGATTTATGATGCGCTGATCGATCCATTTTTCGATCACTCCCTGAACCGCGTCGCGGCACGGTTGTCCGCCTTTTGCCATTTGTTCTCTCGTCAGCAAATCCAGTCCCTGCCCGAAAGTGTCAGACGAAACGTTAGAGCTCTTCCCTATTTGTTGCGTTAGCTGTAATCTGTCCGCATACAATTGAAAGCCATCGAACGCAGGCGAACAAACTGGGCAAGTGTAGACAAAATTCTTGCTTCGCTCCCGACGTCCATCTTCCAACAGCGGGATAATTTTATTAATGTCTGCGCGGTTGAGACCGTCGTTGTAGCAGCCTTCAAGGACGGCAAAAAACAGGAACCGATATTCTGGCTTATAGAATCCCTCCGGCGGCACGCTTCTTTCAGGCTGCAGTTTGACTTCCTGCGTTTGGCCGATCGATGAGCTAAGGAGCAGAGCAACGAGAAACAAAAAGATCATCTGGGTGGGAAACGTCAGCTTTTTCATAATGGAATCCTACGCCAGGTGGACCGATTTATTGTCACCACGTCGTAAAAAAATCAGATGATGGACATTTCGAATCGTCCGCGCGAACCTCCTCCCATGAATCACATTCAAAAACTTCTTCGCGTATGTCTGACGACTTTTGCCTTCCTGGCCCTCGCCTGTTCATCGCTCGCCGAGCATGAAGGGAAGCTCCAGATCCTTCTCCTTGGTGATAGCACAACGGAAGGCAGCATCCCGCGCCGGATTAAACCCGACGGTCCGCATCTTGAAAAGGTGATTGAGCAGCTGCTGGCAGCCGAGGGTGATTTGCCGCCCTGCCATGCGATCAATTCCGGTGTCAGCGGCGAGACGATCCAACGATTGATCGATTCTGGTCGCTATGATCGCGATGCCGCGAAACTGCCGGGTCTCGATTACATTTTCATTCGTTACGGAATCAACGACCGATCTAAGCTTGAAAATTTCGAGAAAGACTTCCCTGAAGATTTTCACGAGCTGCTTGCGCGTCTTCGCAAGGATCATCCGGAAGCGTTGTTGATCCCAATGACCGTGATTCCATTCGCGAATCAAGAGGTCAGTGAACAGATCAATGAACTTGTCCGCGAAGTTGCCAAGAAGGAGGAACTGGACGTTTTCGATATCTACCCGCGCTACGCAGCTGAGTTAGAGAAGGGGCCGAATATGCTGAATTACCGTCGGTATTCGCTCGATAAAGTGCCTGAGAAATTCCATGACCTAGTTAAGCCGTTTATCGACGGTCCAACCGTTGTCGTCATGGCGAATGAGCTGGACGGAATCCTCGGTCACTTGCCGGGATGGACGGGCGATCGGCATCCGAATCTGGCTGGCTACAACGTGATCGCTGACGAAACCGTGAAATATTTGGCGGAGCTCCTTCGGTCTAAACCTTCGGCTTGATGAACAAGACTCGACTGCGTTCGATCCAGCCGAGTCTGAGGTCGACTCGAAACCAGCCGTCGCTATTTTTCTTCTGAAATCGTGTTGGCGAGGTTTTGCCGAATTCTTTTAGATCATACTGCGCCCATGTATTGCCGAGATCAGTCGAAATGATAATACCTGTGTTGTAAGGAGATGCCGGACCATAGTGCGCTGACAGAATCACGTCGTCTTCGATAATCATGTTGGCGGATTCGTATTCCGGATCGAACAGCATGGTATGTTTCGATCGATCTGCGAGATCCTGAGGTTCGCAGCGGAAGATTCCGCGATCGTGACGTGGAGTCAGTTTCGGACCGTTGGCGTCAGCCGCCCAATAAAGTTGGCCATCGACGAAATTGATTCCGCCCGACTTGTAGCGGGAGTTGGAATTCGCTGAAACGACGACTTTCCATTCCCAACTGTCGGCATCGCGATCGTAGACTCCGCGCAGCCAGTGACATTCGTGTCCGTGCCCGCGATCGATGTCACCGGTGCAGGCGTAATACGCGTCTTCAGTTGGATTGTAGGCTACAGAATGAATGTGGCGGCAAATCACCGAGTTATCCGGATCGCCCAGGACAGTCTCAGATTCTTTCTCCTGAAACTTTGGATTCTGGCCAAACGAATAGGCAATTTTGACGGTCTCGCCCTGATCTGTAGAATAATAGATGTTATTCGGAACAGGCCCGCCGAGGACGTTGCAATAATTCCCCCAAACCAGCATTTCTTCGCCGTCGACATCCCAAGTATGCACGCCATCAAGCGGATGAAAATACCAACCGGGCTTATCCGGATCTTTCGGCGTGTGTAGAACGTAGTCGCTCCCGTCGATGTCCTTTACGATGATCTGTCGGTGGGTCTTGAGGCGATCGGTGCTCAGGTAGAGTTTTGTGCGCGTTGCAAAGAGGATATTTCCATTCTTTAGAAACGTGCTGAACGTAATGTTCTCGGCATTAGAAAACTCAGCGCTGGACGGCCAGGTCTGACCGTTGTCCTCGGAGAGGAAGATTTTCCCATCGCCGAATCCAAAAGCTTGGTTATCTCGCTGAGAGTCGCTGTAAGGGGCTTCCGGTGCGAGTCGATACCAGAAGTGATCGGTCTCGCCAATTTCTTCATCGGCGTGGAGGGAGCTCAGAACGCCGCCAGCAGCTGCTGTGGCGGCTCCAAGGAATTGGCGGCGAGATGGTTGATTGGTCATAGTCGTTTTCGGCTAACAATTCTTCGTCTATTCGCCAACCTCTGTCCGCAATACGCGAGTTCAACGCAAATCTCCGACGCTTGCCAGTTTGGCCCCAGTCGCTTACCGCAGTCTGGTGAAGAATCTCATCGCACTCCTTTTTGCCATTTCGTTCTCCATCGGTATTGCTGCTGAACCGGAAACGCCTACGAAGTTTTTCCTGATCGGCAACTCGCTGACTTGGGACACCGTGCCGCCGAATCTCGATGGCGATACGCAATGGCATGTCGATTGCGGCAAGCCGCTGCCATACATTTTTGCTAACCCTGACGAGCCGTGCGTGAAGACGTCGACACTCTGGCCCAAAGCCCTGGCTGAAAAGCAATACGACGTCATTGCGCTCCAAGTTCACTATGGATCGACGCTAGGCGAGGACGCGGCGACCATTTCTGAAATTATCACCAAGCAGCCCGACGCCGTGATCGTGATCCACACGGGTTGGGCGCGGCATGCCGAACGGGCGGAGGAATGGGAGATAAAATCGGGGGCCGTGGACGCGCCGATGCAGCATCACATCGCATATTTCGATGCCTTGTTGGCGACTTTGCGCGAGGCACATCCTGACAGATCGTTCAGCCGGACGCGGGCGATGGACATGCTCCAGCAGGTGGTCGAGGACGTGAAAACTGGCAAAGAGCCGATCGCCAGCGTTGACGAATTGTATCGCGACAAAGTCCACATGAACGTGGCTACCGGCCGTTATTTGATGCACAACGCGATGCGTCACGCGCTGGGTCAGCCGCGGTCGGCGAATGGGTTCGCGAAGCTAGAGCCAGAGATGAAGAAATATCTCGATTCAGTTCTGGATCGCGTGTTAGGCGAGTAGCGATATTATCAAAAGCGATCTGGTCAGCGGGGCACTTCTCTTTAGAATTGCTTATGATTAGATTTTCTCGCGCAGTTCTCATCCTGCTTTTCGCTCTCCAATCGATCCCCGCTCAAGCACAGGATGCTGAACCAGAGATCGTTCACCGAAGCACATCCAAAGGCATCGAATATGGATTGTGGCGAGCCGGGGCGACGGCCGATGTCACGGAGCCTGCGCCTACGCTTTTCGTTCTCGCGAGCAACATCGACTCAACGCTGAGCAGTCCGTACTTTCGTCAGGCTGGCGAAGATCTGGCGAAGCGCGGCTACCTGCTTGTCTCGATCGATTTGCCGTGCCACGGCGCGCGAGTAGACGCTGAAAATCCGGCTGGACTCAGCGGCTGGAGAACCCTTGCAAAACGCGGTGAAGATTTCGTCGCTGAGAACAACGCGCGGCTGTCCGCAGTGCTCGACGAGTTGATCAAATCCGGCCTGACAGACCCAGAACAAGTTGCGGTCTGCGGCACATCACGCGGCGGATTTCTGGCGATCCATTTTGCGGCTGAGGACGCTCGAGTGGCGTGTGCTGCGGGCTTTGCCCCGGTTACCGACCTCGCGGCACTGAGCGAATTCAAAGGATTGGAGTCAGACGAATTTGTTAAATCGCTCGGCTTGGAGAGCCGCGCAGACAGGCTCGCTGGTCGCCCGATCTGGATTGTGATCGGCGATGTCGATGAACGTGTCGGAACCGACAAGGCGGTCGGTCTTGGGGAAGCGATTCGCGCCGCTTCGGAGGCGAAAGGCATCGAAACCCGCGCGGAAGTTCACGTAAAACCTGAGCCGCGTGGACACACCACGCCTGCTGGAGCGGCGGACGAAGCGGCAGGGTGGATCCACCAGCAGCTGCTGGCTTCAGCGGCTGCCGAGCCTGTGCGAGTTGGCGTCCTCGGATTCGACAGCTACCAAGCGATCGCCTTTACTCAACTCTTCCACAAGCCACCTACCGATAATCATGACATTCGAGGTCTGAAAGTCGTCGCCGCTTGGCCCGGCGGCAGTCCGGATATCGAGAAGACGATCGAAGATATCGAGCGTTGGAGGCCTCGCTTTGTTGATCAGGGCGTCCCCATCGTTGATACGGTTGAGGCCGTGTTAGAGCAGTCCGACGCGATCATTATCATGAGCGTCGATGGCCGCGCGCACCTCGACGCAGCTGCGAGTGCTCTGCGAGCTAAGAAGCCCGTCTACATTGGGCGTCCGATGGCGGCATCGCTTGAGGACGTGATCGAGATTTTTCAAATCGCGGAGGAAAACGAGACACCGCTGTTTTCCTGCTCGCAGCATCGCTTCAGCCCGGGTTTTATTGGGATGCGAAACCATCCGGAAGTTGGTATTGTTAGAGGCTGCGACGTTTTTGGCGGCGTCGAGACCGAGCCGCATCACCCGGAGTTTTTCTGGCATTCGATCCACAGTTTCGAGACGCTCTACACGATCATGGGTGCTGGCGCAGAGTCGGTGTCTCGGGCGTCTACCACGGAGGCCGAATTGGTAACCGGGGTCTGGGCTGACGGACGAATTGGGACCTACCGCGGAATCAAAACCGGAGCCGTCGCCTACAGCGCGTTGGTTTTTGGTGACGAGGGTGTCGCGCGCGCCGGAAAGTACGGCTACGCAGCGCCGGTTAACGGCGTTGTTCCGAAAGGCCGATACAAAGGTTATGAAGGCGTCGCTACCGAGATCGCGAAGTTCTTCAAAACTCAGCAGCTACCAATCGAGCCGAGCGAGACGATCGAACTCTGGGCGTTCATGGAAGCGGCTCACGAAAGCAAGCGCCGGGGCGGTGTACCCGTGAAAATTGAGGAAGTGTTAGAAGCCGCGCGGAAGCGGGTTGCCGAGCGAACGAAGCCGCGCTGAACTTAGTCTCCAAGCGGCCAGCCCGGCAATTCGCCACAGGCTTGAAGCGCGAGAACTGCGAATGCCGATCCGGTGTTCGAAATCAAATTACCCGCGTCGTTGACAGGCGATTGAGTGAACCATTTTCCGCTCTCTCGCTGGTTTGCGAACAGCCACTTGATGCCGCGTTGGATCCTCGGATCGTCGGCAGGAATTCCGAGATCGCGCGCGATGATGATCACCAGACCAGTTCCGTAGGCGTCGCTGGTTTTCGTATCGAGCTGTCCCGTGTCCTCGGTCACGAGCCCCTTCCAATCAGTCAGAAACCCGGCCGTCGACCAACCGCCATCCAGCAGCTGCTGGGCGAATAATTCGTCGAGCGTCCCAGCGCGCTCGTCTGCTGTCGCGATGCCGTCGATGCGTTTCGAGCACCACGCAAGCATCGCGCGATGGTGGAGAGACTTCGGTGGATCGGCCTTGAGGTAGGCCCGAAGTTTGGTTAGACCTGCCTTCGCATTTTTGGTCTCAGCGTAGCCGTCAGGCGCGACGCCAACCGTCAACGCAGCGAGCGTAACGCCGTAGTGATCATCGATTTCCATGGGTGCGTAGTCGCAATCCGGCCAGCGCCAGCCGCCGTCTTCACGCTGAACCGTCCACATCAAGTCTAACGTTTGCCGCGCCTCAGCGCTGAGTTTCCCTGTTGTTTGAAGATCGTTGAAAACCAAACCGGTGCTGACGACGATTGGCCAGAAGCCTTGGCCCTCGGTGGGTGGTCGCTTCGCCCATCGCTCAGTCAAGTAAGCCTCGTAAAACTCGCGGACTTCGCCTGAATCCTTCGTGATCGAGCTCAACGCAGGCCGAGCCATCAGATAAGGCATGTTCGTGTGGCAGGTCGCGCACTTTTTGGTCTTCTGCCAGGTCAGGGCGGCGCGATCAAGATAATGCGCGGCATTTTCCGCAGAGTACTGCGTGGAAATCGGCTCATCCGGAGTGATTTTTTCCAACTTGTCTGGAACATCCGCCAGAGTGATTTTTTCCTCAGCCGCCACGGAGCCAGCCAATGCCAACGCCGCCGTCAGAAAGATTCGAAATGAAACGGTCATGAAAAACTTTTAGCCCCTCGTCGCCTGGATTCAACCGCGCCGCTCTTCAGTCGGCTGTGGACGAGCAGGGAAGAATCAGTAACTTTGGCTCCAATCCATGAAGAAAAATCCGACCCATCTCATCATCTCTACTTTGACTTTGCTCGTTATGAGTACTTTCGCGGCCAATCCACCCAGAGCGACTCCCGGCGAAGGGCCCTGCATTTCGGCTGAGCTGATTTACGAACTTGAAGGGCGGCCAACTCCGCAGTGCCACGCTTCCTCGATTGTCGAGACGCCTAGCGGCATGGCTGCGGCGTGGTTTGGCGGGACACGTGAAAAAGACCCTGATGTTGGAATTTGGTTCTCCCTTCAAGTCGACGGGAAGTGGACAGCTCCGGTTGAACTGGTCGATGGATCGGAAGGCGAGGATCAAGAGTATGCATGTTGGAACCCGGTGCTGTTCCAGCCGAAAAAGGGCCCGCTCATGCTGTTTTACAAAGTCGGTTTGGATCCGAGGCAGTGGTGGGGCGCACTTTTAACTTCGACTGACGGAGGGAAAACCTGGTCAAAACCGCGGCGTCTCGGCACAAACGACGCTTTGCCCGCCGCCAACCGAAACCTCCTCGGTCCGGTCAAAAACAAGCCGATCCAACTCGCGGACGGCGCAATTCTTTGTCCTTCCAGCACAGAAAATGAAGGATGGAAGGTCCACTTTGAGGTAACGCGGGATCTTGGGAAAACTTGGGAGGTCATCGGCCCGATTCACGACGCATCGAAATTCAACGCCATTCAACCCAGCATCCTCACCCACGGCGACGACCAGTTGCAAATTCTCTGCCGGAGCCGCGAAAAGAAGATTGTTCAGAGTTGGTCCGAGGATAACGGCAAGACATGGAGCGAGGTTTCTGCAACCGGCCTACCGAATCCGAACGCAGGAACGGATGCGGTCACGCTCGCGGATGGCCAGCAGCTGCTGGTTTACAATCCGATCGAGCGAGGTCGCCGGATTCTCGCTGTGACCGTTTCTCAAGATGGAAATGAATGGCGCGGCGCTCTGACTTTGGAAGAAGAAGAGGGGGGCGAATTTTCCTACCCGGCTGTGATTCAGGCTTCAGACGGCAAAGTTCACATCACCTATACGTGGATGCGGCAGAGCGTAAAACATGTGGTTCTGGATCCGGCTAAGCTCGGTAAATGAAGATCGCGGGTTTAGCGTTCGATGATTTCCACACCGGATACGGGACGGTCGCTGGGGAATTTGATTTCAAGAACGCCGCGTTTGGACCGAACCAACGAACTCTCAACACTCGCCGGATTGAGCGAACCCGCTGGCTCGTAAGTTTCCAGGTAGAAAACTCGGATTCCGAATGCCCGATCCGGCTCAGACTCGCCACCAACGGTGATGCGCGCTGCATTCAGGTTAGTCGCGCCTGAGGCCGAGACCCAAGGGTATTCGGGCTTCCCCTCAACCCGCGAAACGTGAGCGCGAAACCATTCGGGCTTAGTCGGCGTCGTCTCGATCACAACTTTCGGGGAAGGGCCGCCGACAGAAGGATAGTCGAGCCAGAGCACGCCGCTCTCCGCCATGCGATCGCCTGGCGCGCCAAAGTTGATTCCAAGTTTACGAATCGGGCCGGCCAACTCCATTTCGCCAAACGCACCCCACTTTTCCATCTCCGGTGCGTGGACTAACGCGAGCGCTGTCGCGGCCGGGTAGCGGCATGTGCAACCGCCGCTGGCTGAATTTGGAGAAACTAACAATCCGTCTGCCGGAATCAGGCTCGCCTGACAACTGGAGCGAAATGCGCCGAGGTTGACAACGCCGCCTGACGAGCTGAATTCGACACCGAGGTCGAAGTAAGCCGCAGAGCCTGACCGCATCGTCAGAATGTGCTTTCCTCCAGCCATCGGGCCGCAACCGTTGCCGGTTTTGGAGAATCGAAATGGCTGCGTTTGCAGAGTGATCGGATTGATCTGCTGGTTGATCGTTTGCGTGCTGAGGTTGGCGATTACGCCCAGATTTCCGTAGCCCCAGACGTTGTCGCCAACGAGAACGGCTTTGTCGGTCAGGTTCGTTCGCCAGACACGTTCACCATCGGCCGCCTGAATCACAGCTCCGTTGCCGAGCATCAAAAGCAGGTCATGCTTATCTGAATAGATCAGTCGACGAACCGGACTTCGACCAACCGGCTCGACCTTTCGCCAATGCTCGGCCCCTGTTTCGAGATCGAGCGCAACCAGCAGCTGCTCGGTCAATTGGGGCCCGCCGCCGCGGCGTTTGATCTTTTCTGCGTCTTCGATGAACTGCATCCAGCGACTCTCCGGCTTGAGATGCGCGTTGTTGTAGCGGTCCGGCCACGGATACTTAATGCAGAAGACTCGACCGCCGCCAATCGCGAGCGAACCGCCCATTTCGCCGAAATCCCATTTCAGATCGCCGGTGCGCCGATCGATCGCGAGAATCCGATCCGCAGTCGCGAAAACGAGCTTATCGTCCACCACGCGCAAGCCGCTCCAATCGTCGGTCTCCTCGAAACGAAACCGAGGCAACGGGCGTCCTGTCTCAGCATCGAGAGCATGAATCCGCTCGTCGCTGACAACGTAGAGCGCGTCCTCGGTGGCGGCGGTTCGACCTGCGAGCGGCTCGAAGGCGAGATGGACGCCTTTCGCCTCGTACGACCAGCGCTCGTCATCGTCCTCCTGCGGTCGCCACTCCCAAAGCAGGCGACCCGTGTAGGCGTCAAACGCACTGATGAGCCGTGGGCCTTCGACAAAAAGTCGTCCGCCGGTGACCTTGGGAATCGCCCATTGCCGATGATTTTCGTAGTAGCGATGCACCTCGGCTGCAGGGCCGCCAAACCACAAAACTGCGAACGGCGACTTGGCCAGAGCGTCCTTCGTTGACTGCGTGTTCGCTGCGTTTCCGAATTCGTGGGACCACGCATCAGAGCCGGGTAACGGGCCAGTTCGGCGGAGCAAATCGATCTCCGCGCCGACTTCAGGCTCTGCGCCGGGCAATCCTGACAAGTCCACATTTTCTAGGGATCCAGAGTCGAAGCAAGCGACTCCGCCGTAGGGCCGAAGCACTTCAAAACAGCTCTGGATCAACGCCGCGTCCGCTCGCATGTCGACCGCGACGATCAAATTCGCAAAGTAAGGCGGTAGGCCAAAATCTTGTATTTTGCCGACATGAGCTGAGACTCGCGGCCCGTAGACTCCGGCGTCGTTCAGGGTTTTTCGAAGCTTGGCGATTCTCTCCTCGCTTGGATCGATCACGATGACTTGCAAAGGAGATTCGCTTATCAACCCCGTTATCAAATCCTGATCAGCGGCACCCAGGACGATCGCAATGCCATTTTTCGTTCCGGTCGACTTCAGCAGCTGCTGTGCGCTTGGAGTCGGCGGAAACGCTGTGCTGGTTCGCGTCACAACTTCATCGTAATTCGGATAAAGCAGATTCCCCTCCCCTGCTTCGTGCGGCTTGTGACGGCCGTAATGAAATTCCAGCAACTCGCCGGTTTGCAGATTGAAACGCGCTGGCTGCGCTCGACCGCAAGGCACTAACAAATTCCCATCCTCATCGATCGACAGCTGCCCCATGGGCGTTACCGAAATGAACGACGGCTCGGACTCCGTTCGGTCAGGCCGCTGCTCCGTCACGGCCGCAGATTTCCACAGCGCCGTCGCTCGATCGTTCACCCAGACGATGTCGCCGGTTTCACAGTCAAGCGCATAGACGAAAACGCCCATGAAGGGCCAGATCCCCGCTGCGAAGTAAACACGATTTTCGTGCACAACCGGACCACCGCTGATCGGCCAGGCCGAGATCAAACGCCCGGCTCCGAGCGCTTTCCGATTCGATGGCCCACCGCGAAATTTCCAGATCTCATCGCCCGTCGTATTATCATAACAATATAGAAAACCGTCATCCGATCCGACGAAAGTCAGGTCGCCCCAATCAGCCGGAGCGTAGCGGATTGGGCCGTCGACAAAAATGGTCTGACCGGCGATTTCGAAGCTGTCGCGAATCTCTTCGTGCGCCGCGACAGCGAAATTCGCAATCGCAAATGAGGCCAGAAAGGCAATGCGCTTCATTTTAGATGTCGGTTAAAGAATTCGATTACGAGTGGCCGCAAATCTTCCTGTGCTGGCTCCAAATGGAAGCTGTGTTTGCCTCCGTTGACGACGTGTAACTCATTTGTTAATTTTGCGGCTGTTAGCGCTTCGTTCAGCCTTTCCGATTGAGCCAGGGGAACAAGCGGATCACGCGTACCGTGCAAAAGAAGCGCCGGCGGATCGCTGGCATCGAGGTAACTCACTGCCGAAGCCGCTCGGCAGAGTGCTTTGTCTTCCTCGCTCAACTCAGCGAGCATTTTCCGTCGCTCGGCAAGTTGGAGCAGGTCATAAACTCCGTACATCGGCACGACAGCCTGGATGCGGCACGAGTGATCGCCGTAGAGCTCGTCTTTTGGATCCAGCCCATCGTCGTCGCTCGCATACGCTAACATTGCCACAAGGTGTCCACCGGCCGACCCTCCGATTGCGCCGATTTTGTCTGGGTTGATTCGAAATTTTTCCGCGTTCGCGCGCAGGAATTTCACAGCGGTCATGCACTCCTGTAAATTCCGGGGCCAAACCTGGCGGAGATTGTCGACGAACGATTCCTTCTTCTCAGCAAGCACGTAATTTACGCTCGCGCAGACAAATCCAGCCTTTGCCAGATTCGTCCCGATATTAATTTCGCGGCCCGCCGCCTTGTCGCCTCCGTGCCAGCCTCCGCCGTGCACGATCAGAATCGCCGGTCGTGGCTTGCCCGAATCTGGAGGAAGATAGAGATCGAGTTTTTGGGCTCGGTCTGCACCGAGGAAGGCGACGTTTTTAACGATTTCGATTTCTGGTTCGGCCCCAATCGCAGTTGAGGCCAACGCAAGGATGGCGGCGGAGAATCGGAGAGGAGAGTTTTTCATTTTGATTGGGCTTGAGCGGGAAAGGTTGATCTTATCAAGGTCACTGAAGGGCCGACTCGATTGTTTCATCTCCAGCAGCTGCTGAATCGACAGCAGGAGAAAACGCTCATCGAAAACACGATTGAGGCAGAGATCTCATTGAGTTCGAAGATGAAGGGTTGATGTTCGAGCGTTCAAAAAATGCACGCAGTCATGAAAAATCCCATACGCATCGTTGGCGCAATTGCCGCCCTTTCTTTCACATTCGCTTTAATCGCTCAGGACGACAAGCCCGCGCCCGAGAAGCCGCCAACGAACGCGCTGCCGACCGTTGATGTGCCGAGCTTCGAAGAAACCCGGCCTGATCCCGGCTTTGTGGAATTGTTCAACGGCAAAGACCTTACGGGTTGGATTGACGTGAACACTTCGCCTGAAACCTGGTCCGTTAACGACGAAGGGCTGCTCGTCTGCACCGGTCTTCCGATCGGCGTTATGCGCTCTGACCGGATGTATGAGAATTTTGTCCTGATCGTCGAATGGCGGCACATGGAGGCGGGAGGGAACTCAGGCGTGTTCCTCTGGAGCGATGCGCGTCCCGAAGGAAATCGGCTCCCGATGGGCATGGAGGTGCAGATGTTAGAATTAGAATGGCCGTTCATTCACGCAGTCAAAGGCGTTCCACGGCCGATCGCTTATGTTCATGGCGAGCTCTTCGGAGCAGGCGGAATGAAGGCGATTCCGGAGAATCCGAGAGGGAGCCGAAGCATGTCGTGGGAGAATCGCTGCCTACCCAAAGGTCAATGGAATCGCTACGTCGTCGTCGCTGTGGATGGGACGGTGAAACTTTCGATCAACGGGAAGTTCGTGAACGGAATCCGCGAATCGGCCTTTCGAAAAGGCTATCTCTGCCTCGAATCCGAAGGTGCCGAGATTCATTTTCGGAAGATTCGAATCATGGAACTGCCGTCTGGCCTCGCGAACGAAGAAAACACCGTCGCGCCAGTGGAATAGCCGAGTTCAATCTTGGCTGACTTTCAGGCAAACGACCTCGTTGTCGTCTCGGAGATACAACTTGCCGTTGGCGATCACGGGGGCTTGTCGCGTTTGCATCTGAAGCACTTTGGCTCTCGACACTTCTTCAAAGCCTTCGGTGCTCGCCTTCACAAGAACCAACTCTCCGCGCATCGTACTTAGGAAGAGTTTTCCGTCGGCCATGGTCAGGTTCGATTTGCCGAATTTCGGCTGAGCCCACATTTGGTTTCCATCCTCAGCCCGCACACAAACCAGGTTTGTGACTGGCCCTGCGCTACCGATGTTGTCCAAGGCAAACAGGTAGCCGCCGATCAGAGCAGGAGTCTGCCATTCAGCGCGTAAAACGCTGGATCCACCAAGAGATGACCACCCAGTTTCGGCTTCAAAACCCTGGCCGCTTCTTTTGATCTTCAGGACGGTGCTGCCATGCTTCTCGCCTGCGGAAATCAGTAGCGAAGAATCGTCTAGCTGAACTGGGCAAGCCGTATTGCAGTTATAATCGGTCACATAATTTACTTTCCAAAGCTCAGCACCGCTTTCGGGATCGATTCCCAAGGCTGCTGCGCCTACGAAAGCGACAATCTGTTCCTTCCCTGCCAAATTCATAAGGACGGGGGACGAATAACCGGCGGCTCCGCTCCCTGCCGCCCAAAGTCGAGTTCCGTCGCCTCGATCGTAGGCAACCACCGCGGCGTTTCTGGCTCCTACCTGAACAACCACGGCGTCTCCCACAACAAGCGGAGACGACGCCATTCCATATTCAGCTGGCTTGGCGCTGACGTCATCCGGAGTATTCACCGTCCAAAGCAAATCGCCATTCTTAGCGTTGAGAGCACAAAGAATACCTTCTCCTGTAAAGGCATAGAGTTTGTCTCCCTGAATTGTCGGAGTCGCTCGCGGACCGCTCCCCATCGAATTGCTATAAGAACTTCCGAGCTTCGTCTGCCATTTCTGCTCACCGGATATTTCGTCCAGCGCGACGACGTATTGACCTACGGAATCTTGAAAAACTGTGTAAGCAAGTCCGTCTGCGATTGCGATGCTCGACATCCCGACACCGAGCGACTTTCTCCAGATCACCTCGGGTCCCGATTCTGGAAATGAATCGATCAGGCCAGTTTCAAGAGAAATACCGTTTCGGTTCGGGCCAAGAAATTGGGGCCAGTCATCCGCGCTGACGAGGCAAGGAGACAGAAGAGTGATCAGGATCGAGGAAAGGGTAAAGCGACGGGTCATGGTGGATTTTTTTAAATTGGGAGATGGCAGGATCGTGCCGGATCGCCAACTTGAACCTGTGAGGAGGGTTCGTCCAGTTCCGCCTCATCGTGCCAGCATGAACACAGCGAAACATCATGAAAACCCGATCTCTTTGGCCGTCGAAGCAGCTGGACGGCTGGAGATCAACACCGAAGGAGCGTCCCTGCTTCGAATCGCCGCAGGCGCGCACATCGTTTTTCCTCGGGCCGATGTTGTGGCTCGTGTCGACTCGCCCACCTGCCTGTCGCTGGCCCGAAAGCAGGTTGAAATCGCCAGATCGCTCGAGAGACTCGACGTCCCGGCGGCTCGCCTCGTTCCGGGCGAACAGCCAATCATCCTGGAGCACGGAGTGATCACTTTCTGGGTTAGATTGCACGACGTTGGGAGGCGGGCAGAGGCCGAACAGCTCGGTGAACTGGCGCGAAAGCTGCATGGCGCGTCCCAGCAGCTGCTAGCTGCGATTTCGTCGATCAAACGATTCGATCCCTTCGAAGCTGTGAGCGAATGGCTCGATTGCGATTCCGGATTGCCTGCACCTGCTGGGACGGATGAATTGAGGGCTCGAATTGCAGATGCCATGGCGCGATGGCCCGAAACTGCGTCGACGACGGGACCTCTAACGCTTGTGCACGGCGACCTGCATTCGGATAATGTTATCGTAACGACTCAAGGACCGGTCCTCATTGATTTCGAGGACGCCGGGCTCGGGCCAGCTGCTTGGGATGCCGCGCCGCAAGTGATCGCAGCTCGGCGATACGGCGGAGCGCCGGACTCTTATCAGCAGTTCGCAAAGGGTTATGGAAAAGACCTTTTAGCGGAGTGTCTGGTCAAGGATCGGCTCTGCGAGGCGCTTGAATTGTCGTTAGCCGCATGGGCCGTAGGAAATCGGGGCGTGTCTCCTGAATTGTTTCGCGAAGCGGAAGTTCGGGTAGCCAGCTTGATCAGCGGAGATGAGCGAAATTGGACGTTGCTGTGACGTCAATCACCTTCCTTTTAGTATCCGAAATCGCCATCGTGAACGCCTTGACACAATTCGTCAGTTGGAAGACGAAGGAAACCTTCATGAGATCGAAGAAAAAAGACCAAATTTGCGCTCTACTTAAAGGCATTGAAACCGGCGACCCGGAGGCCGTTACGGTCGTCAATGAAGGTAAGTACATTCAACACAATCCCCTGACTCGCGAGGGAAACGTCGGCTTGGCGGAGCTCTTCAAACGGCTGTCTAAAACCTCTCCTCGCGTTGAGATCGTGCGTGTTTTTGAGGATGGCGATTTTGTCTTTGCCCACACGGACTACGACTTTAATGTGGTCGAAGTCGGCTTTGAGGTTTTTCGATTTGAGGACGGGCTGGTCGTTGAACACTGGGACAACCTGCAGTCTAAGCCAGACGATCCGAATCCCTCCGGCCATACTATGCTGGATGGGTCGACGGAAACGACAGACCTGGACAAGACGGAAGAAAACCGGGCCCTGATCAGGTCGTTCGTGGAGGAGGCTCTCGTGGGCGACCAACTGAGCCGATTAGACCACTACATCGATTCGGAAGGCTATGTTGAGCACAACCTGAAGATGTCGGATGGCTTGCCAGCTTTGCGGGAAGCTCTCGCCAATAATCGTGAGGCAAGAAGATACGACAAGATTCATCGCCTGCTTGCCGAAGGGAATTTCGTATTATGCGTTTGCGAGGGACACCTCGATGATCGGCATGTTTCGTTCTATGATCTCTTTCGAGTCGCGGATGGCAAAATTGTCGAGCACTGGGATACCGTCGATCCAGTTCCGCCGCGTAGCGAATGGGTTAACAACAATGGCAAGTTTTAGCGAGATGTGGGGCATTTCATCTGGATTCACCGGGCGTTGAGCTGAATTTTCGAACATCATCCTTGGAGCTTGCAGAATCTCCGACTCCTGCGATTTTCAGCAGCTTCATTATGCTGCATCTCCCAAACTCAACGCTCGGCCTGCCTGTTTCTTCTCTTTCTTCAGGCGGCCGATTCGGCTGATCCCGTTCTGGCGACCTCGCACCGCACCAGCAGCTGCTGACGGCAGCGCATCCCCTTTTTTCCGACGATTATGGAAACCCGCACCCTTCAATTCGAGAATCCACACTTTCTCCAATCTCTTTTCGCGAACGATCTGGCCCTGTTGAAGACCCTCGAAGTGGCGACTTCAGTCAAGATCACCACGCGCGACGGTTGGGTGCGCCTGGACGGGGAGGATTCGGCGATCAGTCGCGCGGAGTCGGTTTTCCGCAGCCTTGAATCGGCTCGCCGAAAAGGAGTCGAGATTACTCAGCAATCGTTCGCTTACGCCGTGGAGTCTTCGGAGGGAACTGGCGACGGGCCCAAGCTGGAAGAGTTGTCGGAGATCCGGCTGCTCGGGAGCAGTTCGAAGGGCGCGGTGACTCCGAAGACGGCTGGTCAGCTCGCTTATGTCGAGGCGCTGCAATCGACGGACGTGGTCTTCGGGCTCGGTCCTGCGGGCACGGGAAAGACGTTCCTTGCGGTGGCGAGCGCGCTTCAGGCGCTGAAAAATCGTCAGGTCAAACGCATCATTTTGACTCGGCCCGCGGTCGAGGCGGGCGAATCGCTGGGATTTCTTCCGGGCGATTTGAAGGAGAAGATTTTCCCGTATCTCAGGCCGCTCTACGACGCGATTTACGACATGATCGAGACGGCCGAAATCGAGCGTTGGATCGAGAAAAACGTGATCGAAATCGCCCCGCTGGCTTACATGCGAGGGCGGACGCTGAACGACGCTTTTGTGATTTTGGATGAAGCGCAGAATACGACCTGCGAGCAGATGTTCATGTTCCTGACTCGGATGGGGGAGCGGTCGCGATGCGCCGTGACGGGCGATCCGACGCAGATCGATTTGAAGCGCGGGGTTCGCTCCGGCCTTCACGAAGCGATGTCCGTGCTCAAGGACGTGGACGGGGTCAGATTCTGTCCGCTGACCGATCGTGACGTCGTTCGGCACTCGGTTGTCCAGCGGATCATCCGTGCCTACAAATCTCATCGCGACCAGCAGCTGCTGGCGGATTCTGCCGAAAATGGGCAGCCTGAGAAAGCCTGATCTGGCCTTTGCATTCCTGTCAAAGGGCTTAGATTTCTTCCCAAATCACGCATGTTTGATTTTCTATCCAGGCACAAGTTGGAGCGGCGCGGCCTCTCCAGCGGCAAAAAACGGCGGACGGTTTCCGAAGGCGGGCTGTCGGCTGCTCTCCGGAACGGGATCGCCGCGAAAATCGGCATTTTCCTGATCTTCGCGATCGCCACGGTCATTTTTCTGGGCTTGCGCCGCGACGAGGCCGCGCTGTTCGGCAACCTGTTTCAAATGCCGCTGATCGTAGTTGTGATCGTCGGCACTCTGGCGCTTCAATTTTATCTCAACCACGCTGCGAGTTTTGAACTCAACAGCCGGGTCGTCCTCGTTCTAAGCGCGATTTTTCTCCATCTGGCCCTGCTTGATGCCTCGTTCATTCCGGTACGGTCTGGATTGGATCCGAGTTATACCTATCTTCTCCCTGCCTACGCGTTTGCTCCGATGTTGGTCTCGATTCTTCTGGGCCGAAATCACGGCGCGTTCGTCGCGGTCTACGTCAGCCTCCTCGGTGGGCTGTTCGTCGCGGGAGAGCACGCCTTCAACTTTGCGATTTTCAGCCTCGTTTGTGGATTCGCCGCGGTCTACATGACCTACGACGTGAGACGTCGCGGGAAAGTCGTGCGCGCCGGACTTTACGTCGGGGTCATCGCCAGCGGGCTTGCGGTTTTGACGGGGCTAATCGACATCGGCGAGATGTGGCCGGGTGTTGGTCAGCAGCTTGGGACGACCGTGCTGATCGGGTTTTTGACTGCAATTCTCGTTAGCGGGATGCTGCCGATTCTCGAAGGCCTTTTCCGGATCACGACGGAGATTTCCTGGATCGAGTTGTCCGATTTGAACCATCCTCTGCTCAAAAGGATGACGATCGAGGCCCCTGGAACTTACCACCACAGCTTGGTTGTCGCCCGGCTTTCGGAAGCAGCTGCTGAGTCGATCGGTGCGAACGAAAGCATGTGTCGAGTCGCCGCTTATTTCCACGATATCGGCAAGCTGAACAAGCCGCAGTATTTTATCGAGAACACCAATCAGGATGAAAATCCGCACGACGCGCTGACGCCGACGATGAGCGCGCTGATCATCGTGGCGCATGTGAAAGACGGGATTGATCTGGCGCTGAAACACAATCTCAACGACGAAATCATCAGCGTGATCCGCGAGCACCACGGCACGACGCTCGTCCAATATTTTTACCACCGAGCCCTCGAACAGCGGCGGGAATTCGAGCGCAAAGCCGAGGAAGGAAAAGCGAAGGCGGACGATGCGCCCGTGGTTGAGAAGAAGACGTTTCGTTACCCGGGCCCGCGTCCGCAAACCCGTGAAAGCGCGATCATCAGCCTTGCTGACGGCGTCGAAAGCGCCTCTCGCGCCTTGGCCAAACCAACTCCGCTGAAACTTGAGCAGCTTATCGAGGAAATCACCCAGTCCAGGGTCGAGCAGGGGCAGTTGGATTCGTGCGGCCTGACATTTGTCGATCTCGCTCGGATTCGGAAGAGTTTCTACAACACGCTCTGCGGGATGATGCATAACCGGATTTCCTATCCGAAAGAAAGCGACGGCGATGACCCTAAGCCGAAGGAAAAGAAGAACGGCGGCCCGAAGCTGGAAGTCGTTTCCAAGGACGGTGAGGGCAAGAAAGTCAGCAACGTAGCCTGAGCAGTCGTCGTGCCGGAGCTGGAATTGTACAACTGTCAGGAGGCGATCGAGTTCGATCTGGCGGGCTTGAACCGGCGTTGTCGAGAGGCGTTCGAGGTCGTGCTGAGTTCAACCGAATCCACGGTGCTTGCGGAGTTTGACGAGGTCGAAATGAGCATCGTCGGCGATGAGGAAATCGCTCGAATCCACGGCGAATTCATGGACGACCCGACGCCAACGGACGTCATCACTTTTCAGCACGGCGAACTCGTCATCAGCGCCGAAACCGCAGCTCAAGAAGCGAATTCACGCAGCTGGCCGGTCGAGCGCGAACTCCTTCTCTATCTGATTCACGGGTTTCTGCATCTCCAGGGATTCGACGACCACGAGCCCGAAGACCGCGAGCGAATGCACGCGAAGCAGAACGCAATTCTCGACGAAATCTGGCCGCCCGCCTGAATTCCTACTGAGCGCTGAATGCTTTTTTCAGCTTCTCGAGCCCATCCAGATTCGCTTGGAGCGCCTCCTTCGAGTCGAGCTCATTCCGATGATCCAGGATTCCGATCGGACCATCGTAACCGCTCTTCAAAACCACTTCGAGCATCGCCTTTTCGTGCGCTCCCTGGCCCAATGGCAGGATTTTCGGCTGAGCATCCGGGTTCATCCCGTTCAGGTTCAGGCAATGAATAAACGGCTTCATCAGTTCCAGCGTTTCCGTCCAATCGTCGATGTGTCCATGGCCATGATGCCAGTTGTAAACGATGCCGACGTGCTCGTGCCCGCGTTCGCGCAGCAGCTTGCAAACCGCCGCGAGATTCGCAGGCTCGCCGCCCCAACCCCCGTGGTTGTAGAGCCCTAACTTGCACCCCAACTCCGCCGTCCGCTTCGCCAGCGCCTCAGTCGAATCTGCCGCGGCGACGACCTTTTCATCCTGCGTTCCTTCTTTCGGACTGACCATCGTCTGCCAGATCTGAGGGTGCAGGTCATGCTTTTTGAAAAGTGTAAACGCCTCTTCGTGAACGCTCCAGAAAGCAAAGAACTCGATCCCGTGCTTTTTGTATTCGAGGATTTCCTGCTCGAAAGTCGGCACGTGCTCTTTTCTCCAATCATAAGCACAGCGCTTCAAGCCGAGTTCGACGAGCATCTCAGTGCGCTCCACTGGCCCGCGCTTTTTCGCGTCGAACGGCACGATGCACCAGGCGACAAGGTTTTCGCGAGCCAGCAGCTGCTGATTCGCGGAGTCGGTCTGGCCAAGCGCAAAAACCGGCCAAGCGAAGAGGAAAAGGAGAAACGAACGCATTCGGGAATCACGAGCGCCGCGATGATTGAAGCAAGCCCGGTTTCCGGGAAAATTGCTGTCGCTGGCGTGATTCATGTTATGATCAGCCGTGCGTTTTGGAAGAGTTAGAGCCGCATTCTTGATCGCCGCGTTCACTACGGTGCTGAGCGGTGTCGCGGCTGCCTTCGATCCGGCTCCACCGGCGGGCCAGGGCGTGATCGCGATTCATGTCCAGACGGGCGAGGTCCTTTGGCAGGCCTGGTCAATCGATGAGGCCCCGGCGGAGTTTCGGCAGTGGCTCGAAGTGAGTCGGTTTGGGGGAGTCATTCTCCAATCGACAAGCGAAAAAACGGCACGTGCGCCTGAACCTCACCCTGATGAGTTAGGGATCGAAAAGCACTACGACCAATCGCTTAAGAAGTTTTTTCTGCACTTGGTAGACCATAAAGGCGAGGTTCTCGCTAGCCACGAAGATCTGAATCCGAGCTCGAACTCACTCAGCGAATTCGGCTGGATTCATGTGACTCCCGAGGGCGGATTCTTGTTTTTTGATCGCAAAGAGCCAGCGGAGGGCAAACCCTGGGGCAAACCGGTTTTCCCGACTTGGAACCTACCCAAAATGCGACAGACGATCGCGACCAAGCTCGATACGGACCGATTCTGGATCGCAAATGCGGATCGATTGATGGGCTGGAATCGCTCGCTGAGCCAGCAGCTGCTAGACGTGAAGCTTGAGGGCATCCGCGACTACGGCCCTGCTAACGGCTACACTGGCCTAGCCGGACTTGAGATCCGGCTGCGGGATGGTTTGGTCCTCGTAAGTACATCGAGAGAACTAACCGCAGTCGATACTGAGACTGGCGAACAACGCTGGCTGATCGTTCACAATTCTACGACGGACGGCGTTAGTTTTATGGGACTTGACCAGCATCCCGAAATTCTGCTGATCGGGATCGAGCCGAGCCTGCCGGAATGCATCGTCGAAATGATCGAGACCGGCTGGATCGATGGAAGCCTTGGGTTTGACCCGCCTGGAAAACCTGAAGATCATCGGATCAGGAAAGCGTCGTTGAGCGGAGTTTCTGCGAGTGGCTCTGAATTCGTCGCGGCCGGGGCTGAGCTCGCTCGGGCATTCGGAGAAGGCTGCTATCGGAGGATTCTCAGGGCAAAACTCGAATCCGGTCAGCTTCCCAACGCAGCCAAGCCGATTGTCGGTCGAATCGTCGAAAGCGATTGGCCGAACGAAACATCTTTCGAGCGTTTGGAGAGATTCTGCGTCAATCAGCTCGTCTCAACCGATTCCGCCAACCCGCTACCGCGCGAATTGGTTTGGGCTGTGCTTCAGGAAAGATTTGTGGGGCGGGCTTACAGCGCGATGAGACCAACCTGGCGCGGACCCTCCCGATTCTTGGATGAAGGACCGATTTTCATTCCGCGATCGACTCCAAGCGCTGAAATTCTCGAACTCTGCCGCCAGACGTTGACCGATGGAGCCGAAAAAGAGCTGGCCCCCGCAGCCAGCATTCTTCTCGAGCACGCCTCAAAAAGGAACAATTCCGAAGTCATCTCCGAGCTGATCAAACATTCGGCTCCGCAAATCTGGACGTGGGCTGCGGGCTATCGAGTTGCCAGGGGCGAACGAAAAGAAATGGCCGGGGAATTGCTCGCCACGCCGCTTTCTGATCGTCTCATCGCGATCGAATTCATCCAGAAGGCACTTGTAAATCCTGATCCAGATGAAATACCGACTTACGATGAAAAAGAACTCCCGGTGATGACTTCCCTCGAAGCTCGGATCGTCAAGGAAGCGCTGGAGGAATTCGGTCTCACGGCAGCTGGCGATTTTTATCATGGCTTCATGAGGCACGCCGATTATCTGGCTGGTTACCCGAAAATTCTCGAGCTGGCTCGCTCTCTGCTTTCTAGGGAAGCCGCCGAATTCCGGCTGAATATCGAAAGCGAATCCGGATTGCGCTACCTCATGAAGATCGTCGCTGCTGCTGACGATCCAGCTGACACTCCAATCCTTCAGAGCCTTCTCGGTCATCCTTTTCCTTCCGTCGGTCCGAAATTTTGTTTCTTCCCGATTCGATCCGAAGCCAAAGAGCTTCTTGAAGCTCGCGGCGTGTCGGTTCCGGCTGATCTCGAAACAAAAATGCCTCTCGTTGACGCGGATGCTGAACGCGAAGCCGAGCAGCTGCAGCGGCGGAAGCGACGTTCCGACGAGTTGATTCTCGAACTGCGAACCAAATTCGGCGGCAAATGATCAATCGCGTCCCAAGTGCTCGACGAAAAACTCGACTCGCCGTCGACTTCCGTAAGGCGTTTCCGCCGAACCGTGACCCGCACTTGGGATTACGAGCAAATCGAAATCCTTGTCAGCCTTGATCAAAGCGTCGGCGACTTGGAGTGTGCTGGCAGGGTCGACATTTCGGTCCTTCCCGCCGACAACCAGAAGTAGTTTCCCGCTCAAACGGTGCGCCTGATCGACGTTGGAACTCGCCGCGTAGTGCTCGTCGACTGGCCAGCCCATCCAAGCCTCGCTCCACCAGATTTTATCCATTCGATTGTCGTGACAGCCACAATCCGCGACGGCGGCTTTGTAGAAATCGCCTTGAAAAATCACGGCTCCGGCCGCGTTCTGGCCGCCAGCGGATCCTCCGTAAATTCCAACTCGTTCCAGATCGAAGTTCTTGAAGTGAGCAGCTGCTGCTCGAATCCAAGCGATCCGATCGAGAAATCCGGCGTCCCCCAGGTTTTTCCAGGCGACATCTAGAAATGCCTTCGATCGCCAATTCGTTCCCAATCCATCGATCTGCACGACGATGAATCCGCGATCGGCGATCTGCCGCTGATGCCGATATCGAGAGCGAAACGCTTTTGGGACGTGCTGGTCGTGCGGCCCAGCGTAAATGTTTTCAACTACGGGATAAACCGTAGATCGCCGACCCTTTCCCGGCCAATGAACGATTCCGTAAATGTCCGTTTTTCCGTCCCGGCCTTTGGCCACGAAGCGCGTCGGCAGCGTGCCGATTTCGCTCGCGTCACAGGTTTCGAGTTCGGTAACGAGGCTTCCATCGGAGTTGCGCAGTTCGTGAACGGGCGGCAAGTCGACTCTTGACCAGGTGTCGACGAAATGCGCGCGATCCGGCGACCACTTGATCTCATGCGTTCCGTCTCCCTCGGTTAAAATCACAAGCCCCGATCCATCGAAGTTCACGCGGCAGTGATGGATGAAATACGGATCCTGATCTGGCCGAATCCCGCATGCCCGGAACTCGATTGTGCGCTTGTCAGGATCAATTCGATCAACGCCGCGAACAACCCATTCGCCGCTGGTGATTTGGTTTTTCAATTTCCCGCCTTCTGAATCAAAAAGGTAGAGGTGGTTCCATCCGTCACGCTCAGACATCCAGACGAGTTCCCTGGTTTCCTCGAAGAAACGCAGAAACGTCTTGTTCGAATAATTCACGAAGGTTTCGGACTCTTCGTCGATGAGTGTGCTTAGCTTTCCGGCTTTTGAATCGATCGCGCAAAGCCGCAAAGTTTGATGCCCACGTTGGTTAAATAAGAACGTAAAACGGCTTGAGTCGCGTTCCCAGCGGAACTGTCCGTAACGCCAAGCGTTCTTCAGCAGCTGCTGATCGACAGAAATCTCCGCATCGGATTCCAGATCGAACAGCCGGAGCGTTTTCGTCGGGATTTCATCGCCAGCTTTGAGATAGGGATAGGATTGAAGGCTCGTCTTCGGCGAGACTTCGACAAAATGAACTCGAGGCTCCGGAACGACCGTGGTTTGGGCCGCGATCAGCCGCTTTGAATTCGGCGACCACCAGACTTCCGGAAGCGATTCCGGGTAGTCCGATTTGGAGTAGTTCATTCCGATTGAACGCTCGCCAATCGCGCTACGGCGGAAGGAATTGTCAGCGCTCGCGTTCGTCGTCAGCCGCGTTTCCTTTTCGGTTTCCTCGTCCCGAACCCAGAGATCGTGGTCGCGCACGAAAACGGCCAGGCTCTTGTCTGGCGAGTCAACTTCGGTAGCCGGTCGTTTGGGTTCCTTCTTTTTCGGCACCGTTTTTGGCGGACCAGCGATCCTCGCGACACCTCCGCTGCGGCTGCCCTCAAAAACTCCGCGCAAACGCTTCTTAGCATCGAAAACCGCCCAGACGTGCCCGGCAAACGTGTGCTGATCTCGTTCGGTGCCGGGCTCGAGCTTTCCGTAGGAAGTCCGGTTTCCGCTTGGATCAATCCAGAATAATTCGACGGCTTCTTTGAGCGTGTTTTCAAAGACGACCTGCGTTTCCGGGCCACCACCTCGCGAAGGCTTGATCTCATTTCCGCTCGGTAGGTCGCTCAGCTCATCGTCACCGCCGATTTCGCGTGCCTCCCCTGTTTTGAGATCGACTTCCCAGGATTTCGCCCGACCGATCAACTTCAGTTTCTGCTCGCCGAATTCGAGCGCCTCGATCTTGCTCGGATCGACTTTCTCATGATCGAAGGCAGGTTTCTTCACTCCTTTTTCTACATCGACGAGGATAAACTCGCGTGCTCCGTCTGGATTGTCGTTTCGATACCAGAACCGAGCGCCGTCTTCGATCCAATGCGGCTCAAGCCGCTCGCGATACGTCTTTCCTTGATCCTGTGCAGAGGCGAAGGCGGCGAGGCCGAGAAGAATTCCAATTACGAGGTGTTTCATCAATTCGTTTGAAGCTCGGCCACCGTTGACCAGACTCGCAGCCCAGCCCAGATTAATTTTGTGCGTGCTTTTCTAATCTGGATCTTTCTCAACTCGGCTGCTTCGGCTGCCGCCCCAAATGTGCTGTTCATCGCGGTCGACGACCTCAACACGAGACTCGGCTGCTACGGATTCGAACACATCCATTCGCCTAACATCGACGCGCTCGCGAAACGCGGCGTTCGATTCGATCGAGCCTACTGCCAGTACCCGTCCTGCGGCCCAAGCCGCGCTTCGGTGCTAACCGGTTTGCGACCGGACACGACCGGAGTGCTAAGCAATAAAATTCATCTTCGCGAAGCGGCACCCGACGTGGTCACGCTGCCTCAGCTCTTCAAAAACAACGGCTACTTTGTCGCGCGGGTTGGGAAGATTTTCCATCAGTCGAATCCGACTGACATTGGCACCAGTGGGCCGGACGATCCGGCTTCTTGGACGGCGGTTTTCAACCCGCGCGGCCGCGACAAAGACGAGGAAGATCTCTTGACCGTCTACACGCCGCAGTTGCCGTTGCCAGACCAGATGTGCTTCCTGAAAGCCGACGGCGAGGACGCTGAGCAGACTGACGGGCTCGTGATCGACGAGACGATCAAACTGCTCAAACAACAAACCGATCGCGATAAGCCGTTTTTCATCGCGACGGGTCTTTATCGGCCTCACATTCCTTACATTGCGCCTGAAAAATACTTCGATCTCTACAAAATCGAGCAAACTCCCCTCCCCTTCGTTCCTGCGGGCTACCGCGATCGCACGCCAGCAGCTGCTCTGGCTTCGACGCCGGAATGGCCGAATTTCGGGACCACGCCGCTCGAGGCTCGGGAGTGCATTCTGGCTTACGACGCTTGTATTTCTTTCGTCGATGCTCAGATCGGGCGTTTGCTTGAAGCGCTGGATCAATTGGATTCCAGCGAGGAGACGATCATCGTGCTTTGGGGAGATCACGGTTATCATCTTGGGGAACATGGTCTCTGGAGGAAAAACAGTCTCTACGAAGAGTCCGCTCGTGCGCCGCTGATCATTTTCGATCCACGAATTGAATCCGAATCGAACGACTGCAATCGAGTCGTCGAATTTGTCGATATTTTTCCGACCGTTGCGGAGCTTTGCGGTTTGGAAACGCCGAAAAATTTGGAGGGAGTCAGCCTGACGCCGTTGCTGCGAACGCCGACCGCAGCTTGGGATCGACCCGCGTTTTCGCAGGTCCAGTTTCGCGAGTACGCCGGCCATTCGGTTCGGACCGCGGGCTGGCGCTACGTTGAATGGGGCGAAGCGGGTTCAGCGGGGATCGAACTTTACGATCAGGCGGCCGATCCGCTCGAAATGGACAATCGCGCTGGCCAAATCGGCCAAGCCGAGATTCAAGCGAAACTCCAGCAGCTGCTGCGGGCGAAATTCGACTAACTCGGTTATTCCGAAGCTTTCAGGTGCTGGTCGAGTTCGGCAGCCAGATCAGCTGGGATTTTCCCATCGCTGATCAGCTGGGCCCGCACTTTCGCCGCCCATGTTTTCCAAGCCTCCGCCTCAGCAGCGGTCTGACTCATGATCTCGATTTTCTCGCGCTTCCGAATCGTTCCCCAGGCTTGCTTGGACATTCTTCGGCTGCTCGCACCGGCTTCCTCAAATGCTTCGCCGAGGACCTCACGCAGGATTTTCTGATCTTTCTCCATCAGCGCGTCGAAGTCCGTTTTCTTGATGACCATTGGCGAATAAACATAAGCCAAAGGCCAGTCCGCGACGAAATCGACACCCTCCTGCCACCTGGCCAGAACCACGCTGCTCGGCACGGTAACGACGGTATCAAGCTGATTCTTATCGAGCGCTTTGCGAACATCCATGATCGGCACCGGGACGACTTCTTTAACTCCGAACCTCTTCGCCATCGTGCTGCCTTTTTCATCGGGCACCCACATCCGAGTTGCGAGAAAAGCGGCCGGCGCCCTGGCCTCCTGCTTCGAGAAAATATGAGCCATGCCGAGTCCTTCGATTCCAATCGTCTCGTAGCCGTGTTTGGCGAGCAACGCGATTAACTTTGAGTCCATTCGCTCTCGGACGTAGGCGATCTGATCTTCATCTTTGAAAACGAGCGGCAAGCTGTAGAGGCTGACTCCAGGGACATCGCCGAGAACTGGCTCGTTGATCAAATTCACGTCAACGCGCCCAGCAGTCCGCAGTTTGACCTTCTTCGCGGCGTTAGAAACTTGAATGTGCCAACGCGAGCCCTTCGGCCAAATGATCGGAACGTCGATGTCGCGCGCTTCAGCAGTTGCTGACCACGCGAGCAGGAAAATTAGAGCAGCGTCAAGGGTTCGCCGGTTTGTCAGGGTCATCCAAATTCAGTCCGTCGGCGGAGACGCTATTTCAAGCGAAAAACGCGGATGAAGAAAGGAAGTAGAACGAGATCCGCGACCGCAGCGCCGATCATGGCGAGGGCGACGAGCATGCCGAAATTGCGATTCGGCTCGAAGCTGGATCCCAGGTAGATCGCAAAGCCGCCGACGATGACGAGAGTGACGAAAATCACCGCTCGGCCGGAACTTTGCACCGCGATTCGCAGGGCAGCGCTCATGTCAAAGCCTTCGCGAACCTCGCGCCGGTAGCGGGCGAGAAAATGGATCGCGTTGTCGACGGCGAGGCCGACCGCGAGGCAGCTGACCATCGATGTTGAAATGTTGAGATGGATCTTGAACAAGCCCATGACCGAAAGCGGAAGCAGGACCGGAATCGCGTTGGGAAGCAGCGAGACGAGAGCGACTTTGAGCGAGCGAAAATGGATCACCAAAACCAACGTGATCAGTACAATCGTCCAAATCAGCGACTTCATCTGGCCCTGAACCAGCGCCTTAACCTGGCTGGCGAACATCTTGGCTCGGCCAGTCGTCTGGACAACAAGTCGGGGGTCGATTTCCTTCGAAAATTCGTCCAGTTTGTCCAGCAACTCCAGCTGGTCGGCGCTGTTCATCGTGCGCATTTGAATCGAAACCCGAGTCGCGTCGTAGAAGGTATCCGGGGCACCTTCTTCGTCTGAAAAGACCGTGATCAGCTCGTGCAGCCGCTCGCCCTGCGCGGACGCCTCGATTTGAAAGAGAAAGTCCGCGATGTCATCCGAGCTATCCGGGATGACTTCCATCTCCGGGTCGTTGTCGTGGTCGATCCGGTTGATTCCGCGAATGATCGGGACCAACGAAATCACGGCCGAGACTCGGTCTTGCTTCCTGGCGAATTCGTGGAGTTTTTCGACTTCGCGAAGCGCCCAGGGCTCGGTGAAAACCTGGTCTTCGCCGCGAACTACGATCTGAAGATTGCCGACTCCCGAAAGCTTCCGATCAACGACATCAAGACCGACAACGGAGTCGGCCGAAGTCGGAAGGTAGGTCGAAATTTCGGTCTCGATCCGGATCCGTTTGATCAGCAACGAGGAAACCACGATGAAAGTGATCACGCTAACCCAAATCCAGATTCGGTCGCGTTCGGTGAAGCTGATAATGCCATTGAGGAGCTTTCCGACTCGGCCGGAATGATCGCCTGACGTGTTCTTGGCCCGCGCTTTTGGCTTAGCGAACATCATCAGGAGAACCGGCAGCAGAGAGATGACGAGAATGTAGGCGATTCCGATTCCGATGCAGCACCAGAGACCAAACTGGCGGATCGCCATGATATCGGACAACACGAGCGTCCCGATCCCGACCGCAGTCGTGAGCGAGGTCATGAAGCAAACTTCCGTCATGTGCTCCATCGTCTCGATCACCAGCTCGCGCTTGTCCGAAATCTGCGCGCTGAGTTCGCGCTGATGGACCAGCGTGTGGATCACGTCCGAAAGACAGATCAACGAGATCAGCGTCGGCATCAGGACCGTCGCGAGGTCGAGTTTTAAGCCGAGAAAGAAAAAGAGGCCGAGCGTCCAGGTCACCGTCACCAGAATCAGGAACATCGGAACGACCACGCCACGCAAAGAGCCAAAAATGACCAAAAGCAGCAGGCCCATCACGACGAGTGTCAGCCAAAGGAATCTCTTGATGTCTTGATTGAGAAAAAACGTTGCGTCGGACAGGATCGGAGAAAATCCGGTGTGATGAACCGATACGCCAGCGGGCGGGTTGGCCGTGAGTTCGCGCAGCTGACGAACGAACTGATTCCGAGCTTCGATCGTCTCGACCAGATCGTTGTTATCGAGGTTGATCGCCGCAGCCGTGCCGTCTTCCGAAACGAGTTGGCCAACCAGCTGCTTGTTCGCAAACACTCGTTCGCGAAGATCAGCGATTTCCTCGGGACTTTCCGGAATTTCTTCAATCAGGGGAGCTACCGAGACTTCTCCATCTTCTATGGAGAGCGCCGTCGCGTTTGTGAGGGACGAAACGTTCTGAATGCTGTCGCCCAGCTCAAGCTCGTCTCCCGGTTCCACCTCTCGGCCGGTCGGTTCCAAGCCTTCAGTTACCTCTCTGATAAACGAGAGGACTTCTGTTGTGAAAATGTCCTCGGCTTCGAAAACCACCACGACCAACTCAGCTTTTCCGAAAGTTTTCTCGAAATCATCGAGAACTTTTGTTTCCGGATCGCCGGGCGGAACCTGATCCTTCGGGTCGTGCCCGAGATCAAAGTGCCGAAGTTGCCAGCCGAAAAAAGCCGTGATTATAATAATCACGGGAAGAATGTACCACCTGCGGTCTACGACGAAGGTGGCGATGGTTCGCGCCGGGGACATGAATTTCGAATCGGGGGCGAATCATGGCACGCGCCGGGCTGCTGGCAACGCGTTTCTCTGGTTCAACGTCAGGAAATCCGGAATTCACAAATCCGGTAAAAACTAAACGCAGTCAGCGCTCTTGCCGGCAGGCTTCGGCAAAATCTCTTCTCAGGATCACAATGTCTCGAGCCAGGGCTTGAGATCGGGGTCTGTTTTCGCCATCGCTTCGAACTTCGGATCCATCGAGATCGCCTTGTGAAAAGACGGGCCGACCGCTTCGAGATTGCCGAGTTGAGCCTCGTAGCAGGCAAGATTGTAATGCCAGATCGCGCTGAGTTTGTCGCAGGCGCGGCGAGCGGCGAGTAAAAATGGGTAAGCGCTTTCCAAGGATTCATCTCGGCGAATGCAGAAAGCGCCATTGAGATAGAAATTCAGCGCCGAGGGGTACAGTTCGATCGAGCTCTTCGCCAAATCCGCGCCGACGGTCCATTTTTTCTGGGCTATCGCGATATCGATCCGCATCGAAAGCAGATCTTCCTCGCCTTGAAGACTTTCCGGGGCCTCATCGAGTACGAGCCACGCATCGTCGAACATTTCGAGCATGAAATAACCAACCGACTCGTCGAGAATCCGTTTTGGGATACTGTTTACAATTGGACCACTCACCGGGCCCACCGGTGTAACTTCCGTCAGCTTTGTCAACTCGACCTGTGAAAAAAATCACTCTGACAGGATCAAAATGTCAACTCGGTGGGCACCCTTCCCGTCCTCAGCCGGGCCGGCGGCTTCGATTTCAATCGCGTCTTCGGAAACGCCTAAATCGAGGAGCGCACCCATGATTCGCCGGGCACGAACGCCCGAAACCCAAAGATGATGAGCCTCGTCACCGGACTCCAAAGTGGCGTGCCCGCGAAGCAGGACCTTCAAATCTTCCGTAGCGGCAATCTCACCGGCGATCCGAGTCAATTCGGCGTTCGAAACGTCCGTCAGGCGAGTTGAATCGCCCGCGAACTCAATTTTGCCGAGAACTCCCTCGTCGAGCTCAGACGCAGGCGGAGCTGGATTCGGCGTCGGAGGATCCACAATCACGATGGTCGTTGCGAGCTCCGGTTCAGCAGCTGCTAGCTGCAGCGTTGGCGGCGGCTCGACATCAGGAGGCGGATTCGCTAAGATTTCTGCCAAAGACGGATCTGAGACGACAATCACGGAATTCTGCGGATCGGATTCACCCAGCGGCGATCCGGGTGAGACCAAGGCAACGTGGTCGACTTCCGCGTTTTCATTGACCGCAGGCGGTTCGGGCGGCTTCACCTCGGTAATTTCAGGAGGAATGTAGACCGAAATCGGTGCCGCAGGGCCAATCTCGATCTCGAGCTTTGGATCAGGCTCGGTCGTCGCCACGAAATTTCCCTCCGGAGAAAGAGCAACGACACGGCCGGGAATTTCGACTGGCTGAGGGGCGGCTGGCGGCGCTGGCGTTGGTTTCGCGATCGGCTCTGGCTCTGAATCCGGCGTTTCTGCTGTGCTGGTCAGCTTGGCAAACAGACTTCGACTCGCGTCTAACCGGGGAATCAGGAAAAGCCCGGCGAGCATCACGAGAGCGGTAAATGCGAGGAGGGCTGCTTGAATCGGGCTTCGGTCTTTCATCTCAAGATTGGGTAGACTTGATCATTGCTCGTTGCCGTCAAATTCCGGGTAGGCGGCGGCGGCGTGTTGAGTAAAATCGAGACCCGCGGCTTCTTCTTCTTCGGAAGCGCGGACGCCGAGGCTGAGGTCGAGCGATTTGAAAACGAGGAAGCCGAGGCAGAAGGAAATCAAGCAGAGCGTCAACGCGCCGGCGGCTTGAATTCCGAACAAACTCGGGTCAGCAGCTGCTACGGCGAGCGCTCCGACGATTCCGCCGACGAGGTGAACTGGGCCAGCGCCGATCAGGTCGTCGATTCCGCGTTTTTCGAAAAACGAAGTCGTGAGCAGCATCAAAACTCCCGCGCAAGCGCCAATCGCTGCGGCAACGGCCGGGGAAAGCAGGTCAGCACCAGCGGAAGCCGCGATGAGGCCGACCAACGCGCCGTTCAAAGTCGAAGCGGCATCCGGTCGGGCTCGAAAACACCAGGTGAATCCGGCAGTGACGATCGCGCCGAAGCCTGCGCTGACACACAAATTCACTACGAGTCGGCCGGCGGATTCGAGTTCGATTCCACGAATTAAAACCTGTCCCAGGACAATTCCGAAGGACCCGATCCAAAGAAGAAAAACGCCAAACGCGGCCAGGGGAAGGCTGTGGCCAGGCAAAAGACGCGAGGAGCCGTCCTCGGCAAAACGCCCCATGCGAGGCCCGAGAGCGATCGCGCCGGCGAGGGCAAAAGCGCCGCCAATTCCGTGAATCACGATGCTCCCGCCGAAATCGTGAAAGCCCGCGATTTCGAGCCAACCGGCGGCCGATTCAAACCCGAATGCGTCGGCCTGCGAGCCCCAGGCGAAGTGAGCCAACATCGGAAACACAAGAGCTGAGAAAATTGCGATCGCGACGAGAAATCCGCCGAATCGAACCCGCTCTCCGACGGCTCCCGAACAAATCAGAGAGGCGACGGCGACGATGACACCTTGAAACAACCAGAAACTCCAAAAGCCTGGATTTTCGTCCATCGTTTTCAGCCAGAAAGCACCCTCAGCGAAGAACGAATCGCCCGCGTGAACGTACATCAGACCGAAGCCGAGAAAGAGCCAGCCGATCACCGAAATCGCGAGCGTGAGCAGCGCTTTCATGACGACGTTGACGCTGTTGCGCGAATGCGAAAAGCCCAATTCACGAGCCGCCAGCCCGATGAACATCACGAGAACTGAGGCCGCCGCGATGAGCAGCCAGGGACCGTTTCCACCAGCAGCTGCTGTCGCGACCGCTGGAGTTTCGGCGGCAGGAACGAGCGCTTCCTGGGCCAGGGCTGAAAGTGGAGCGAGCGCCAGAATCAGAAGCAGCCAGAGCCAGCCGATTCGAGGTTTTTGATTTAGAGGCGTGGTCACGGGCGTTAAAATTGGACTAGCGGAAGGAGAAATTCAGATGCCGAGGTCGTCGAACAATTCTGCGACTTCAGCGCGGATTTGGCGCTGCTTGACCGGATCAGGAATCTTGTCGATCAGGACGTGCGCGATTTCGCGGTAGTGACCGGAATTGATCGCGGAAGACGGGCCGATTTCGGTCCGAACGTAATAATGAAGGGTCGCCGGACTCATCACTTTGCAGACCACGCCGGCAAGCTGACGTCGAAACTCGACCCAATCCAATTCAGAAGCGCTGAGGGCCTCACGGCGGGTTGAAACCTGGCCAATGGCTTTGGATTTGGAAGCGACCTTTTTCTTGTGCACCGGCGGCGGAGCCACGTCCCAGGCGATCTCGCTTTCGTCGATCGCCTCAGTCGCCTTCTTCAAATCATCCAGCGTAACCCGAGACGGATTGTCCGATGAAGAAGACGGCTTGCGCGACCCGTTTCGTTCCCGACGCAAAGCAGGCGGAGCCATCGGTTGAGGCTCGCTTCTTCGATTCGGGCGACCGTTTTTTCCGCGAGGAAGCGGCTGAACCGACTTCCCATCCGCCTGATTCAACGCCACGCGGACATCGGCGCGGTTGATCCCGGTGTCCTCCATTCGTTGGGCTCGTTGCTCGGCGTCGAACAACTCTTGAAGAAGCCTGCGACCCGCCCGCGCGACCGAGTCGGCGTCTTCCGCGCGCTGGTGAAGGACCGCGAGCCGGAAATCGCCGTGAGCCATCGCAACCAGATTGCTGCCGTCGAAGCCGAGATTCACCTGATCGATCTCGCGACCGATTTCATCGTAATCGCTGAACATTTCGTCCAGCGTTTCGACCACGGCGTTGAACTTCTCTTTAGAGAGCGTCATCTGCCCGAGCAGAACATCGCCCCGTTCCAACACGCACACGCCGGTCACTCCGCCAATGCGCCGGATTGGCGCAAGGCGGGTGTTGAGGTCTACTTCAGAATGAAAATTGCGCTCCATGCGTCGTGTGGCTCCGAATCTGCAAGCGTGGTAGCTCGCGATCCGGTGAAGAAGCGCCTGGATTTTCAACTGCGGCCTGGAAGCCGCGCGTTTTCCTAAAGGCGCCGGTGGATTCGATTGAGTGCTTCGTTGCTGTTGAGTCGGCGATCGGCCATCAGGCCATGAAGATCGGCATCACCGCTGGCCGTTTCTTCATCGGAAAATTCAAAGGCCATCGTTCGCCCGGATCCACAGACAAGGCCATGAGAAATCGCGTGGGCTCCAATCTGAGCGCCGAGACGCTGGGCGTATTTCTGGATGACTGTGAGTTCTGTCGCGAAATCATCCGTGTCGAACTGACCCGAGTCGCCTCGGACAGTTTCACCGTTGACTTCAAAATAGCGGACACCAGCGCTTTGCGTTTGATGCGCGCCGACCAATTGGGGAGGGTGGGTAGCGGTCATTGATTTGGGATTTGTATGGATTGCAGGACAATCTGCAGCCGGAATCATTTTAGATCAAAAATTGACCGAAAAGTAAAGAATCTTTTCACATTACGCGCGATTCTGAGTCGTCATTTCTGGAGATTTCACTCACTTGATACTCAAATCAAGGAATAATCTGGAATCTTTGGTTATTTATGGAAATTAAGATCACTTAACTACCGTTGCATTTCCATTCTGTTCAGTTTCTATGCATTCAAGGCGAAAAGCGTTTAGCGACAGCCTGTTAGCTTTCAGAATTCGAGAACTGCGGGAATCTGAGGCTCTCACCTCACCGCTAAACTTCAGGAAATCAGCAGCTGCTGGCCAAATCCCAAAACCATGGACCAAACCACTGAGAAAATGATCACAGCCGATTGGGGCTCGACCAACCTGCGTGCTTCGCTCATCGCAGAGGACGGCGCTGTCATCGATCGCCGGGAAGCGCCGCTGGGCATTCGATCCGTCGGCGAGCGCTCTTTCGAATCGATTATGGAAGAGGTCTGCGGCGACTGGCTCGGTCGCGGGTTGCCGGTTTTGCTCAGCGGGATGATCGGGAGTCGCGAAGGCTGGGTCGAAGTTCCCTACGTCGATACGCCGGCCGGAACGACGGAAATCGCAGCGGCGCTTCACCGATTCGATTCTGAGATTGCGATCGTCCCTGGCCTCCGTCATCTCAACGAAAACGGAACCGCCGACGTGATGCGCGGAGAGGAAACTCAGGTCCTCGGGGCTCTCGCTCAGACCGGTCCGGATGCGCTGATCTGCATCCCCGGCACGCATTCGAAATGGATTCTCTGCCGCGATGGCCAGGTTTCCGCATTCCGAACCTGGGTAACCGGCGAAGCCTTCGAACTTCTCAGCAAAAGCCCGCTCCTCGCCAAAGGAAACGCAGCCGATCCGGACGGCGACGCGTTTTTGCGCGGGCTGGATCACTCGAATCTGGACGGCGGAATGCTTCACCAGATTTTTCTCGGTCGGACCGACATGCTGATGGGAAAAATCGACGCAGCGGACCTCCCCAGCCTGCTGTCTGGAATCCTGATCGGCGGCGAAATCCGCGAAGCGATCAACTGGGCGGAAACCGACGGCGGAGTCGCTTTGTTCGGCGCGGGCGAGACCGTTCTGCGTTTTTACGAGCGCGCGTTTGCCCATTTCGGCCTGAAATCGCAAAGACTCGATGGCGATCTCCAGGCTGCGGGCGCGTTTCGCCTGCAAAACTCCGAGTGACACGGGTCGAGTTCTGCGCTTGTTAGAGCGCGGATGATCTCCCTTCAGGAATTCACGCCAGGCGGGATGCTGGCTCAGGAAATGCACGACTTGTTCTCCGATTCGGGGAAGCTCTCAAAGTCGCCCGATTTCGAGTACCGGCCCGAGCAGCAGGAAATGGCCACCGCCGTTGCCGAAGCCTTGGTCGGATCCGAGCCGCTCATCGTCGAAGCCGGCACTGGCGTCGGCAAGTCGCTCGCCTACCTCGTCCCGGCGCTGACCCACGGGCTTGAAACCGGCCGCAAAGTCGTCGTCTCGACTCACACGATCAATTTGCAGGAGCAGCTCGTCCGCAAAGACATCCCGATCGTCCGCAAGCTGCTTGATCAGGAATTCAAGGCCGTTCTTTACAAGGGCAGACGGAATTACATCTGTCCTAACCGGCTCAAAATCGCGATGCAAGGGGCCGGCGACCTTTTCAGTTCGAGCGACTCCGCCGAACTCGAGGCGCTCTGGGCCTGGTGCGAGACGACGAAGGACGGCAGCCTCGCCGATCTCGATTTCCAGCCGCAGCCGCGAATCTGGACTCAGGTCTGCAGCGAGCCTCACATTTGCACGCTTGGAAAATGCGGCCACACGCGCTGTTTTTACCAGAAAATTCGCCGCGATGTTCTCGATGCCCACATCGTAGTTGTGAATCACACGCTGCTGTTCACGCTACTAAGCTCGCAAGAGGACGTTTCGGATGACGACGACAGCGGCCTGCTGTTTCCCAACGACCTCGCGATCATCGACGAAGCTCACACCCTGGAAAACGTCGCCGCCAAGCAGCTTGGCATGAGCGTCAGCTACAGCGGGCTGCGTTTCCTCGTTAACCGCCTCTACAACCCGCGTTCGCGCAAGGGCCTCTTTCAGCTCGCGCGTCAGCCGGAAGCGGTGAGCGCGACGGCCGGATTGCTCGAAGGAATGGAGGATTTTTTCCACGATGTAGAGGAATCCTGCCATTTTCGCGGCCCCGCGCGGGAGTTTCGCGTCCGTGACGGTGGCCTCTGCGAAGACACGCTCTCCCAGCAGCTGCTGAAGGTTCAGCAACTCGCCGCCTCGACCTCAGACAAGGTCGACAAGGAAGGTCTTCAGCTAGAACTCGCCGACATCGCCCGCCAGCTGCGTGACGCGCGCCTCACGGTGGCGACGTTCCTCGACCTCTCCGCTGAAGAGCACGTTTATTGGGTAGAACGCAGTGGTCCGGATCACAACTTCAACGTCACGCTCAACGCCGCGCCGCTCGATATTTCTGATCGCCTTCGTTACCTCTTTTTCCAGAAAGGCCGCCGCTGCGTGCTCACCAGCGCGACTCTCGGCGTTGGCGACGAAGACCTGAGTTATTTTCGGAATCGCGTCGGGGCTGAGCGCTCTAACGCGTTGCGGATCGGCAGCCCTTTCGATTATCAGAAGCAGATGACGCTCTACCTTCTGCGCTCGATCGTTCCGCCGAACGACCCGAAATACGAGGAGCAGCTGCAGCACTGGATCGGCCATTTTCTTGACCTTTCCGACGGCCACGCATTCGTCCTTTTCACGAGTTATCGGCTCATGGATCGCATCGCCACCGCAATGAGCGATTATTTTGCCGAGCGCGATTGGGAACTCCTGATCCACGGAAAAAGCGGCTCGCGCTCCGTCATTCTGGATCGCTTCCGCGAGGCGAAATCGGCCGTGCTTTTTGGTACCGATAGTTTCTGGACCGGCGTTGACGTCCCTGGCGACTCGCTGTCCAACGTGATGATCACCCGGCTCCCTTTCGCCGTCCCGGATCATCCGCTTACCGAAGCGAGGCTCGAGCAGATCGAAGAACGCGGCGGAAATTCGTTTTCCGAATACTCGACGCCCGAAGCGATCCTCAAACTCCGCCAAGGCATCGGCCGACTGATCCGATCGAAGCGCGACAACGGAATTGCCGTGATTCTGGACAACCGGATTCTCGGCAAAAGCTACGGCAAAGCCTTTCTCCGCGCGTTGCCGGACGCGAAAATCGAGGTGATTCGCTAAATCGAGATTAAATGGATCTGGAGACCGATGCCGAGGACTACGAGGACTGAAAATCCAAGCCCGACGCCAAATAAAGTGCCCCGTGCCGCCCTCGAAAACGCCTCACCGCGAATCGCGATCGAGTACATTTCGACCAACGGCCCAAGGCAGTAAGCCACGTTCGCGCCGATGCCGAAGATAACGACTCCGATGATCATCATCGGCACAGCGAATAGGAGTTCGGCGCTGAACAGAAGCCCCAGCACCAAAAGCACGACGTTGTAGATCAGCCGGTATTTTTCCCACTCAATAACGGCTGTTTTGACTGCGGAAACGGACGAATCAACGGTTAGCTCAGAATCGGGAGCCGCGTAGGGATTGATGGGCGCAGGATCGTTCACAGCGGAAGCTTAGTTCCGAATGGGATCGATTTCATATCACTCGTAAAGAAACTCCTGCTGACGAAGAAGGTAAGCCACGACAGCGCGCCAAGCGCGAATTGAGTAATCGGGGTCAGGCATTCTTCCGGCATCACCGCCGCCGCAAAAATAGCTCTCGAGCGGCTCGAACCGGTCTTTGGCGTTCGCGTCTGCGAGGACCCCGGCGAAAAGACCGAACGTCCGATCGACTTCTGGATGATCGATCGCGTCGAAGCGCCCCAGCAGCTGCTGGTGGAGGAAAACGATCGCCTCGCGGATTTTCCGGTCGTTTTCATCGTTCGAACCCGGCAAAATTCCCGGCTCCATCTTTGGAAACAGACTCCGATCCGCCGGTTCCAAGGTGAAATCGCGGCCAGTGAATTTGCAGGCAACGTCGTTCGCCATGATCCGCTGAATCGCGCCCATCCCGCCGCTCGGATCGGCGATCCGTTCCGTTACCGCTTTCGAGTCGATCCCGCCGTAGAGAATCTTGAAGTGAGCGCCCAGCTTGCCCCAGGGCTCGCCGAAAATCGCAGCGATTTTGCGATCGAGTTGCTCTGGCGACAGCATTCGAGCTAAGCCGATATCGTGGAGTTCGGCCTCTCGATTCGGGTCCGCAATCGCGCCAGCCAAGCCGTCACCGCGATAAAAATTCGAAGCCGCCAGCTCCTTGATCGCGGTTTTTAGATTAAAATCGTCGGCGGCGAATTTCCGGGCGATCTCTGCAAATTTATCCCGTTGCGCGATCCAGGCTCGATGCGTCGCAGTGAATAGTGGATCTTCCGAATCTTCAGGAGCGCGCAACGCCGTTCGGCCAGTCAGGACGTACCAAACGTGCTCGACCATCGCCACGGCGAACCGAGGATCTTTCGCCGTGCGCTCGCCCAACCACTGAATCGCCCGCCAGCGTTCGTTAGTCGGGAGGTCCTCGCCCTCGAATCCGGCACCGAACATATCTTCGAACCAACCGTCCTTGCGTGGCCCGTAAATTCCGCTGCCATCGACCTTGTAGTAGTCCTGAAAAATGCCTGCGACCGGGTCGACGATTCGATGGCAAACGACGCAGTCTGAGGCTTCCATCGTCGGCACTTCGTACTTCGCCGTGATCGCAGCAGCGTCGTTCACGCGCGGAGCCAGCTGCATAACGTCGATACCAAGAAAATGCTGAAAATACATCCGGGCGCGAAGCCGATTGCGGTTCGTCTCGGTCGTCGGGTAGCGCTTCAGGTACTGAAATGTGCTCAGCAGACCGGCGTGCGGATAAAATCCAGTTGGCGACTCCATGTCGCTGCGCTTGTCGCGGCTGACCAACGCCTTAAGCTGGACTGAAACAAACTCAAGGGGGTCCTCCGGATCTTCAAAACGCTCTTCCAATTCCTCAAAAATCCCGTAGCCGCGAGACGTGAACGGCGAAACCATGATGTAGTCAGCCGTGACGATTTCCGTGAACGATCGGTCGTTGCGGACGATGTGATTGATCAACTCGAGCGGCTCGCGAAGCATCGCTTCGCGGTAGTCGTCGTAGAGTTTATAACGGGCTTTCTGCTGAGCTTTTTCGTCACCGACATGCGTCAGATCGTACTTTTGCGCCCAGCCGCGCGTCGTACTGAAATGCTCGTACGACAACGCCCGTTCCGGCACGCCGTCGTAGCCACGCGTCAAGAAAATATCGTTGAACGCCTCCGACAGCCGCTCGTAAAAGGGTTCCTCGGTCATCACCGAATCGAGAACGGTTCCAAGCGCCTCAAGTCCGCCGCTTTCGATCGCCTTCAGCTCAGTTTGACTCGGCAACCGGCCAGCCAGCGAAAGCGTCAAGCGCCTGAGCAACTTGCGATTCTCCAACATCGCGATCCCATCCCAGAAAGGCCCCTGCTCGTACGCCGGTTCAATCCCAGCAGCTGCTGGAGCCGGTTCACCGTTCGCAACTCTAACAAAGCGCTCAAAAATACGGAACTCCGCCGACCCTCGGCTTAGCACATCGCCGCCTTCGTGGTCGATCTCATCGGTTACCTTGAGCAAGGCCAGCCACTCGTCTTCTCCCTCTTCTCGCAACTTGGCGATTTTCAAAAACGCCGCCCGGTTGTGGCTCAGCGACTCAGCTTTCTTTTCCGAAGAATCGCGCGCTGGATCCTGAAGAATGAACTTCGTCTCCTCCGCATCGCCGCCAGATTTGTGGCATTTCAGACAGGTTTTGGCACCGACTCTCGGCCAAACTTGATTGGCGAAAAAATCCGGTGCCGGGAGCGGCAAATCCTCGCCGAAGGCAGGAATCAGAAGGCCAAAAAACAGTGCGAGATTTAGAGCGGAGAATTTCATCGAGAGCCAACCCGAAACACGCTTCTGCACTGGCAAGCTTATCGCTGAAGCGCTTTCACTTCCGCGATGAATTCAGCAAAGGATTGAAGGTAGTCGCGTTGCGCCGCCAAGTAGCTGGCTTGGATCGGCACGGGAACTACGAGCTGGAGTTGGTCCTTTTTCATGATCTCAGTCTGTTGCTGGGAGATCCCCTCCTCCATCGTCAGCAGATGTTTACGTGCGATCCGATCGCCTTCAGCCAGAACCTGTCGCCAACGATCCTTTGCGGTGTTTTTCACGCCTAACAAGCGAAGTCGACTGCTCGAGAATTCCGAATCTTCGTAAGCTTCTTGTGAAGGAAACAAAAAGTCGGGCCGTTCGCCATCATCGACTTTGGCCTGCGCCGTGAATTCAATCCCGTTCTGCCTCAAAACCTCAGCCACGTGATACTGGAGCGCCCCGCCCGCCCGCGAAACCCGGCTCTGCCGAAGCGACATCGAAAATCGCAGAAACTCATCGACATCGATCTCGCCGTCCGCGCCGCGAAACTCGGTTTCCAGCTTCCGCTCGATTTTACGGCGTTCCCATTGCCGAAACGCAATCTCTTCGACCTCCATCCAAGTGACCAGCGCGCCATCCGGATCGGCGACCGGATCGACGGCCTTCAGCCGCTCCCGAACCGCGGCCGAAACTTCGCGGCCCGTCGGAAGTTTCTCTGGATGCGTCTGAGCGAACTCCTCGCCCAGAGCCTTGCCTATCGCCGCTTGATCGCGCTCCACCTGCCCAGAAACCTCGGCCGCTAGAGCCAGAACCAGCAGAACCCTGACAGGTTTCAAATTGACCCGGGTAAAAAATCGGCCAATCTGGCCAGCAATGCCTCCCCCCGTCCAGGAAGCCCGATCGAAGGGCCGCAAATTCATCAATCAGCAAAATCCGGCTTCGCATTCAGGCAAGGGGAAATTGACCGCCGTTTTTGACTTCATCGACCTCTTCGCCGGCATCGGCGGGACGCGCCGAGGATTCGAGGCAGCCGGCGGGCGTTGCGTTTTCACCAGCGAATGGGACCGGTTTGCAAACCAGACTTACAAGGCTAACTATCTTAATGATCACGGAATCGCCGGGGACATCTCGAAAATCAACGCATCGGACATTCCCGATCACGACGTCCTCGTCGCCGGCTTTCCCTGCCAGCCGTTCAGCCTTGCCGGTGTGAGCAAAAAGAATAGCCTCGGACGCAGCCACGGTTTCGCCGACAAGACCCAGGGCACGCTGTTTTTCGACATCGCTCGAATCCTCGCCGAGAAGCGCCCGCGCGCTTTTCTCCTCGAAAACGTTCGGCATCTCCAGCGACACGACCAAGGAAAAACCTTCGCCGTGATTCTGGAAACGCTGACGAAGGAACTCGGCTATCACGTGAGTTTTCGCGTGATCGACGCCGCCTGCCTGGTGCCTCAGCATCGTGAGCGGATCTTCATCGTTGGATTCGCCGATCCGACTGACTTTGATTGGGATGCGATTTCCTGGCCGGAGAATCCGCCGGCTCTCAAAACCGTTCTGCATCAGCCGGGCGAGACTGCCGACGACCCTTATACGGTTTCGAAAAGCGGTCGAACTCGTGCCGCGCCGAAATACACGCTCTCGGATAAACTCTGGACCTATCTTCAATCCTACGCCGAAAAACATCGGGCCAAAGGCAACGGATTCGGCTGCAGCGTCTTTGGGCCTGACGACCGCGCTCGGACGCTTTCAGCCCGCTACCACAAGGACGGCAGCGAGATTCTGATCCGCCAACACGGCGCAAATCCCCGCCGCCTGACACCTCGCGAATGCGCCAGGCTGATGGGATTTCCTAACGACTGGAAAATCCCGGTTTCCGACACCCAAGCCTACAAACAATTCGGCAACAGCGTCGTCCCGCCGGTTGTCGAGCGGATCGCGAAACAACTTGGAGTGGAACTCGCTACAGACTGATGCAAAACCTCTGAAGACGGATGTGGACATCCGGTCTCCGCTGGAAACCACGATTGATTTCCCTGACGAAACTTGATTGGAGCACGGACTTCCAAGTCCGTTTGCGAAGAGTCAGAACGAGTTTTGCAACAGTCTCACACGAAGTTCGCTACACAGTAGTTGTTGCTGTCATCCCGAGCCTGCCGAGGGACCTCAGCGATGACGTTTGACCCCGTGATACTCTGCAGCGCCACGAAATACAGCTGCAGGCGTGACCGACGCTATTGACCCACGTTCACCAATCCCCGCTCGTGAGGTCCCTCGGCAGGCTCGGGATGACAATTCAGAGTGACGTTGGCAATTCGAAACCCAACTTGGAATCGAGCGCAATCCCACTCAGTGCGTTCCGACGAAAGTCTGTGGCGACTTCCGCTACGAACTCTGCTGACAGGCCTTGACCGTGTTTCGCATCAGCATCGCGATCGTCATCGGCCCGACTCCGCCTGGCACCGGCGTGATCGCACCGCAGATCGGCTCAACCGCGTCAAAATCGACATCGCCGACTAACCGATAGCCGCGTTCCACTTCCGCGTCGTCTACTCGGTTGATCCCGACATCGATCACCGTCGCCCCTTCCTTCACGAACTCAGCAGTGATGAAATTCGGCCGTCCGATCGCCGCGACAAGAATATCTGCCTCGCGACAAACGCCAGCGAGATCCGCGGTTCGAGAATGAGCAACGGTCACGGTCGCGTTGGCGGTTTCGCCTTTGGCCATCAGCAGCAGCGCGATCGATTTTCCAACCAGCAAGCTGCGACCGACGATCACAACGCGCTTGCCAGAAGTTTCGATTCCCGCGTGACTGAGCATTCGTTGGCAACCGGACGGCGTGCACGGCGCGAATCCGGCCGGATCTTCCATCGCCAACTTGCCCAGATTGATCGGATGCAGACCGTCAACATCTTTGGCCGGATCGATCGCGAGAATCGCTTCATCTGAATCAAGGCTAGCGGGCAACGGCAGCTGAAGCAGGATTCCGTGGATCGATTCGTCGGCGTTCAATTCCTCGATCTGCGCCAGCAGCTGCTGCTGCGAAATGTCCGCGTCCAACTCGATTTTTATCGAATGAAGCCCGAGCGCGGCGCACTTTTTGTCTTTCATCCCGACGTAAGCCCGCGAAGCCGGATCGTCGCCAACCAAGACGACGGCTAAGCCGGGAAGTTTGCCTTCAGACTTCAGCGTTTCGAGATCGCGCGCGACCTCCTCGTAAACTGCGGCGGCGACCTCGGCACCGCGAATCAATGTGGCCATGTCAGGCCCTAGCACACAACAGCCGGTTGCGAAACGGTGGTTTCCGCTTCTTCATCATTTTCTTCACCACGAAGCGCGGATTGAACAAGCAGCCGTTGAGCCTCGAACTCTTCTGGCGTGGCTGTCGGCGGAACGTTGATTGCCGGGCAAAGATGAAAGTCGACGCGCGAAAACGGCCACGGAACCTCAAAGCGATCCCAGGTTTTCAGCCGCCAGGCTCGGCGATACTCGACGCGCAACGGGATCAGTTTGCCCTTGGTTTTCTGCGCCAGAATCACAACGCCTCCGTTGAGCTCATGTCGCGGGCCACGGGGTCCGTCAGGC